>CANJKG010000001.1 GCA_947474775.1 Caulobacteraceae bacterium
CGGCGCCGGTGTCGAGGCCGCGGATTCGGTCGGTCTCCTCGCCGCGGGCGGTGAGCATGATGATCGGCACGTTGCGGCTCTCGGGGCGCTGGCGCAGCCGCCGGCAGACCTCGATCCCGGAAATCTTGGGCAGCATCCAGTCGAGCACGATGAGGTCGGGCAGGTTCTCGTCGACGTAGAGCAGCGCCTCCTCGCCGTCGCCGGCGACCCGCACGGCGTAGCCTTCCTTCTCGAGATTGTACTGCAGGAGGGTGGCGAGGGAATCCTCGTCTTCGACCACCAGGATGTTTGGTTGCAAGGGCAGGCCTCCTTCAGACCTGGAAGGCGTCGGTTCTGGGACGGGCGGCGGAGATCATCTCCTCGCCGGTGATCTCGTAGTGGATGATCTCGGCGATGTTGGTGGCGTGATCGCCGATGCGCTCGAGGTTCTTGGCCACGAACAGCAGGTGGGCGCAGGCGGTGATCGTGCGCGGATCGCCCATCATGTAGGTAAGCAGCTCGCGGAACAGGCTGTTGTAGTGCTCGTCCACCTCGTCGTCCTGCGACCAGACCGAGAGCGCGCGGTCAAGGTCGGAGCGGGTGTAGGCGTCCAGCACGGTCTTCATCCGGCTCAGCACCAGCTTGCCCATCCGTTCGATGGAGCGGGTGAGCGGGGTCATCGGCTCGGACTCGATGATCACCAGTGTGCGCTTGGCGATGTTCTTGGCCAGGTCGCCCACCCGCTCCAGGTTGGTGGCGATCTTCATGGCGGCCACGGTCTTGCGCAGGTCGTTGGCCATGGGCTGGCGAAGGGCGATGAGCCGGATGGCCTTGCGCTCGATGTCCATCTGCAGGACGTCCAGGCGCTCGTCGTGGCCGACCACCTGGCCGGCGAGCTCCTGATCGCGCCTGACCACCGCCTTCAGGCAGTCTGCCACCTGGGCCTCGGTGAGACCGCCCATGCGGGTGACCTCGGCGGTGAGCACGTTGAGCTCGTCCTCGTAGGACTTGACGATGTGTTCGTTCATGGCGCTTCGACCCTAGCTCTGACTCTGGCCCTAGCCGAACCGGCCGGTGATGTAGTCCTGGGTGCGGGTGTCCCGCGGGTTGGTGAAGATCTCGTCGGTAGGACCCGCCTCCACCAGCTTGCCCAGGTGGAAGAAGGCGGTCTTCTGCGACACCCGCGCGGCCTGCGCCATGGAGTGGGTCACGATGACGATGCAGTACTGGGTGCGCAGCTCGTCGATCAGCTCCTCGATCTTGGCGGTGGCGATGGGGTCGAGCGCCGAACAGGGCTCGTCCATCAGGATCACCTCGGGATTGACCGCGATGGCGCGGGCGATGACCAGGCGCTGCTGCTGGCCGCCGGAGAGGCCGGTGCCGGGCTGGTCCAGGCGCTCGGATACCTCGTTCCAGAGGCCGGCGCGCTTCAGGGAGGTCTCCACGATGCCCTCCAGCTCCGTCTTGCTGGACGATATGCCGTGGATGCGTGGGCCGTAGGCGACGTTCTCGAAGATGCTCTTCGGGAAGGGGTTGGGCTTCTGGAACACCATGCCGACCCGGGCGCGCAGCAGCACCGGGTCCAGGCCCTTGTCGTTGACGTCCTCGCCGTCCAGATCGATCCGGCCGGTCACCCGGCAACCGGCGATGGTGTCGTTCATCCGGTTGATGCAGCGAAGGAAGGTGGACTTGCCGCAGCCGGACGGGCCGATCAGCGAAGTCACCGCCCGCTCCGGCATATCCAGCGAGATGTCGAAGAGCGCCTGCTTGTCGCCGTAGAACACATTCACGTCGCGGGCGGAGAGCTTGGCGCCGGCGAGCGGCGTGGTCTGGACGGGCGGGGCGTCGATGCGGATCGCCGCCGTTTCGCGGGTCGCGGCCTCGTCGCGCGAACTGGGCATGTCGGACCTCGGGGGTGGGGGACGAAAGTTCATGGGATCACCAGCGGCGTTCGAACCGGCGGCGCAGCAGGATGGCGGCCAGGTTCATGACGATCATAAAGATCAGGAGGACGATGATCGCGCCCGCGGTGCGCTCGTGGAACGCCCGCTCCGACGCGTTCTCCCAAATGAACACCTGCACCGGCAGCACGGTGGCGGCCTCGGTGACGGCCTGGGGCACGCCGGGCACGAAGGAGACCATGCCGATCATCAGCAGGGGCGCGGTCTCGCCGAGCGCGTGGGCCAGGGACAGGATCGCCCCGGTCATCACCCCGGGCATGGCCAGCGGCAGGACGTGGTGGAAGACGGTCTGGGTCTTCGACGCGCCGACGCCCAGGGCGGCCTCGCGGATCGAGGGCGGCACGGCCTTGAGGGCGGCGCGGGTGGCGATGATCACGGTGGGGAGGGCCATCAAGGCCAGCACCAGCCCGCCCAGCAGGGGCGACGACCGGGGCACGTGCAGCCAGTTGATGAACACCGCCAGTCCTAGGAGGCCGTAGACGATGGAGGGCACGGCGGCGAGGTTGTTGATGTTCACCTCGATGATGTCGGTCCAGCGGTTCTTGGGCGCGAACTCCTCGAGGTAGGTGGCGGCCAGCATGCCGATCGGCACGGCCAGGACGGCGGTGACCAGCAGCATCATCGCCGAGCCGACGACGGCGCCCAGCACCCCGGCCTGTTCCGGCTCGGTGGAGTCCGAGCGGGTGAGGAATTGGGTGTTGAAGCCGCCGGAGACCATGCCCATCGACTTGATCCTGTCGAGCCAGGCCAGCTGGCGGTCGTCCAGCTTGCGGTCCCCCTGGGGGGTGGAGCGCTTGATCTGTCCCTTGTAGTAGAGGGCCGCGTCGGCGCGCACGGGGCCAGTGACCGTCACCGTCTTGCCGATCAGCGAGGGATCGTCGCGCACCTGCGACAGCAGCTGGAAGCCCAGGTCGTTGGAGAGCAGCTCCATCGCCTTGGCGGAGGTCTCGCCGTACTCGTCGTCCTTCTCGCCGAGCTTGACCATCACCGCCTCGGCCACCAGCAGGTCGAAGTTGGCGCTGGCGACATCGTCGCGCTGGACCTTGGCGGGGTCGATGTAGACCGCCACGCTCATCCGATAGTCGAAGAAGGTTGACGCCCCCTGGTGGATGATGCGGCCGAGCAGGACCACCAGGAAGCTGAGCGCCAGGACGATGGCCAGCTGGCCATAGAACTTGAAGCGAGCTTCCTGCGCCTGGCGGGCCTTCAGCCGGCTCTGCACAAGGGACCGCAGGTCCTTGGCCCCGGCGGCGGTGGGAGGGATGGCCGCGTCAGTCATATTGTTCCCGGTACTTCTGCACGATGCGCAGGGCCACGATGTTGAGCGCCAGCGTCACCGCGAACAGGGTCAGGCCGAGACCGAAGGCCGACAGGGTCTTGGCGCTGTCGAACTCCTGGTCGCCGGTGAGCAGGGTGACGATCTGCACCGTCACCGTGGTCACCGAGTCCAGCGGGTTGAGGGTCATGCGGGCCTGCAGGCCGGCCGCCATGGTGACGATCATGGTCTCGCCCACCGCCCGCGACACCGCCAGCAGCAGGGCGCCCATGACGCCTGGGAGGGCGGCGGGCAGCACCACCTTCTTGACCGTCTCGGACTTTGTGGCGCCCATCGCCAGGCTGCCGTCCCGCAGCGACTGGGGCACGGCGTTGAGGATGTCGTCGGACAGGGAGCACACGAAGGGGATGAGCATGATGCCCATCACCGCGCCGGCCACCAGGGCCATCTGGTTCTGCACCTGGCCGAGGTAGACGCCGAGCTCGTTCAGCGGGCCGCCTATCAGCTGCGCCCCGATGGCGTTGAAGCCCGCGCGGAACAGGGGGCCCACCGTGAGCGCGGCGAAGAAGCCGTAGACCACCGTGGGGACGCCGGCCAGGACCTCCAGCAGCGGCTTGACCACCGCCCGCGTCCAGCCTCCGGCGTACTCGGCCAGGTAGATGGCGGCGAACAGGCCTATGGGCGCGGCCACCACCATCGCCACGAGCATGACCAGGAAGGTGCCCACGAACAGCGGCACGGCCCCGAACGCGCCCTTGGAGGCGTACTGGTCGGCGCGCATGGCGATCTGCGGATCCCAGTCCGTCCCGAACAGGAAGTCGATGGGCGAGACCATCTGGAAGAACCGCCAGCTCTCGAAGGCCAGGGAGGCGACGATACCGGCTGTGGTCAACACCGCCACCACCGAGCAGGCGATGAACAGGGCCGCCGTCCAGCCTTCCACCCGGTTGCGGGCGCGGAAATCGGGCGCGAGGCGGCGCAAGGCGATCAGGAAGCCCCCCGCCGCCAGCACTACGGCGAGCACGAGGACGGTGAGCCGCACACCCTGGTCGAGCCGCCGGGCCTCCGCGGCCTTGGCGTCCAGCGCCGCCTGCACGGCGGCGTCATAGGTCGTTTCGCTGCGGGTCTGACCCTGGCTAAGGGATATGGCGTCGTCGAAGAACACCCGCTGCTGCTGGGCGTCCATCGTCCGGACGACGGCGGGCGCCTCGGCCTGCAGCAGGGCGGCCTCGATGCGGCTCGAGAAGCCGATGTGGACCAGCAGCAGCAGCAGGGCGGGAACCGCCGCCCACAGGGTGAGATAGGCCCCGTGGTAGCCGGGGCGCGAATGCGGCTGGGCCCCGGCGGCCACCGCGGCGACCAGTCTGCGGCGACCTATGACGTAGGCGCATGCGGAGAATATGAGTAGCGCGGCCATCGCCGCCCAGGTGATCATCGATCGTTCCCGTCCATGGACGTTCGCGGCGGACACGCTCGGGCGCCCCGGCCCCTCCGCGGCGGCTTACCGGCCGAGTGCTCATCCCATGCTACAGTTCTGTGACAGTTTCGCGACGGTCGACGGGCTCCCCTTCGGGGACCGTGCGCGGGACCAGTGGCAGATAGACCGCGAAGGTCGACCCCTGCCCCGGCGCGCTCTCCACGGTGAGGCCCCCCCGGTGGCGGTTGGCGATGTGCTTGACGATCGCCAGGCCGAGCCCCGTGCCGGCGCGCTCGCCACTCTTCTGGCCGTCGACCCTGTAGAAGCGCTCGGTGAGCCTGGGCAGGTTCTCGCGGGCGATGCCGGGGCCGGAGTCGCTTACGCGCAGCCGGGCGTAGGTCTCGACGGAGTGGTCAGGAGTCAACAGCGACAGCCGTGCGGCGTCAGGGCGCGCGCCTTGGACCGCGGCCTCTGCGCCCAGGTCCACATCCAACTCCAGGCGCACGGCGGCGCCGGATTCCGAATACTTCAGGGCGTTGTCGACCAGGTTCTGGACCACCTGGACGATCTGGTCGCGGTCGCCGGTGACCAGGGCGGCGCCGGCCGGCGGCAGTCGCGGCTCCAGGGCCACACCCCGTTCCCGGGCCAGCGGCGCAATGGCGTCGAGCACGTCGTTGACGGCGGCCCCGAGGTCCACGCGGTCGGTGGGCGCGACGTGCTCGTTGAGCTCGATACGGCTGAGCGACATCAGGTCGTCGATCAGGCGCGACATCCGCTCGGCCTGGGCCTGCATGATCGACAGGAAGCGGTCGCGAGCCTCGACGTCGTCGCGGGCATGGCCGCGCAGGGTCTCGATGAACCCGGACAGGGAGGCGAGCGGGGTGCGCAGCTCATGGCTGGCGTTGGCCATGAAGTCGGTGCGGGTCCGCTCCACCCGCCGGCCCTCGGTCTCGTCGCGCAGGACCAGGACCGCCAAGTGGGAACCGTCAAGCCCCAGGCCCAGCGGACGGGCGTGAGCGCGCAACACCCGCGCCTGGGCTCCGCCGGTCTCATAGACCGTCTCGGCGTCCATGGCGCCGAACAGGGCCTCGTCGACGGCCTCCAGCACTTCCGGCGCGCGGATCACGGTCACCAGCCGGCCCTCCGGGTCACGGATCTTCAGGAGGTCGCGGGCGGCGCTGTTGGCGAAGATGTAGCGGCGGCTGGTCAGGTCGTCGGGCTCCAGCGCCGCGATCACCAGGATCGGATCGGGCAGGATGTTGACCAGGCTGGCGTAGGGCGGCGCGGCGGCCTCGGCCCGGGTCGCCGGCTGGGCGCCGACGGCGTCGGCGTCGCCGGTCATCGAGCCGCGCAGGATAGCGAATCCAGTCACCGCCGCCACCGCCAGCACGGCAAGGGTCGCGTCCAGCACCCACATCCGTTCGAGGACGGCCAAGGTCGTGATCGCCGCGCAGCCCGCGCCGCCGGCCAGGGCGGTCGGCCACAACGGGACATCGGTCCTGCGGCGCGCCGGCGGAACAGACGCAGAAGTCACGGCGAATCTCCCTCAGCGAAAGCATCCAGCATCGCCCGTGCCGTGTCACCGTTATGACACCGACGGGCCGGCGCGTCGCCATTGTGGAACCGTCCACAGGCTTGGCCCTTTCGCCTAGGCGGGCGACCCATCGTCACCCCCGTGGGGGCCGGAGCGCGGATGTCACAGATCGCCAACATCGTCGGGACGGCCGCCGCCGTTTGCTCGATGGTCAGCTTCACCCCCCAGATCGTGAAGATCTGGCGCGAGCGCGACGCATCCTCGGTGTCGCTACGGATGTACGTCGTCACCTTCACCGGATTCGCCCTCTGGACGGCCTATGGCTTTCTAACCGGAAGCTGGCCGGTGATCGGCGCCAACCTCGTGTGCCTGGGGCTGGCGGCCATCATCCTCGCGCTCAAGTGGAGGTTAGGCCGCCATAATTGACGCCTCGCGGCCGCCGCTCTAGCCAGGGCAGAGCGGGAGCCGTAAGCAAGCGCTTCGGCGCATGAGGGAAGGTCGGAATGAACGAGCGTTTGGCGGCGGCCGACGCCGCCCTCAAGGCGGGGCAGGGGGCCGACGCAATCGAGCATCTGGTCGCCGCCGTCTCGGCGGAGCCCGTGCAGCCGCTCCAAGTCTATCGCACCCTGCTGACCCAGTTCTACCTCGCCGGCCGCCGCATCGAGGGGTTGGAGTGGGCGGACAAGGCCATCGAGCGTCATCCAAAGGACTTCCAGCTCTGGAACTTGCGCGGCGTGATGCTGCGCCAGTTGAAGCGCCACCCTGAAGCCCTGGCGTCGCTGGAGACCGCCTTCAAGCTCGCACCCAACGATATCAGCGTGCAGGTCAACCGCGGCAACGTCCTGATGGACACCGGCGACTATGTCCGCGCCGAAGCCGCGTTCTCGAAACTGGCCCGCGTCGAGCCGCGCAACGCCGAGCACCACCGGATGCTGGGCCGCGCGCTTATCCGCCAAGGAAAGCGGGACGCGGCCATGGTCCGCTTCCGCCAGGCGGTGGGTGTCAACAAGCAGCACATCGACGCCTGGCTCGACATCATGAGCCACCAGCTGGAGCAGCATAAGGTCGCCGCCGCGGAGGCCACCGCCGACAAGGCGTTGGAGGCCAATCCGGATCACGAGCGGCTGCTGGAGACCAAGGCCATCATCCTGCGCCGGAGCAGCCAGCTGCGCCGGGCCGAGGCCTATATGCTCGATCTGCTCCCCCGCTTCCCCAAGGCGGCCTGGCTGCACTACCAGCTGGGGGGAACGATCTCGGAATGGAACCGCGAACGCGCCAACGGCCACCTTCGCCTGGCGATGAGCATGGCGCCCGACAAACTCGACTACCGCATGGCCCTGATCGAGAGCCTGGAGCGCACGCGCACCGGCGATGAGGGCGCCAATATCCAGGAGGCCTACGAGCTCGCCGAGGCCGCCCTGGACCTGGTTCCAGAGAACCCCAATCCCGCCCATATGAAGATCCTCTACGAGGTGTTCGTCAGGGTCAGCGGCTTCGACGAACTGGACCGCCTGGGCGATCCCAACTGGCTGGGGCGCATGTGGGCCGAGTCCGGCAAGCACACCGCGCTGCTGAAACTGCTGGCCCAGGTCAAGACACTCGAGGACCGCTACGAACTCCTGGAGAGCCATCGGGTCTGGGGCCGCGCGGCCGAGAAGCAGGCCGCCGAGCATCCGATCCGCAGGCCGCCGCCGCGGCCGGCGGGCGGAAAGATCCGCCTGGGGCTGCTGTCGTCCGACCTGCGCCGCCACCCGGTGGGCTATTTCGCCCTGCCCCTGTTCGAGCACGTGGATACCGAGCGGTTCGAGGTCTACTGCTACTCCTTCTACCAGGGCGATAAGGTGGACAACGTCCAGGAATTCATCACCTCCAAATCGGCGGCCTACCGCTGGCAGCCGGACATCAGCTCCCGCGACGCGGCGCAGATGATCGCCGAGGACCAGATCGACATGCTGATCGAGCTGGGCGGCACAACCCACATGAACAAGCTCGACGTGATGTCCTATCGGCCGGCGAAGCTGCAGGCGAGCTGGCTGGGGTATCCGCATTCCGCCGGACTGGAGACCATCGACTACCTCGTCTGCGATCCCTACACCGCGCCTCCGCGCCTCGACCTGCTGGTCGAAAAGCCGCTGCTGATGCCCAGGAGCTGGATCGCATTGGGCCGGATGGTCTTCTCGGAGGACCATGTGATCGAGCCCGGCCTGCCGCAGGATAAGACCGGCCGCATCACCTTCGGCACCGCCAACAATCCCCACAAGTACAACCGCGGCATGTTCCAGCTGTGGTCGAAGGTCCTGCTGGCCACGCCGGGGTCGGAGTTCCTGTTCATCCGGCCGGAGGGCGGCACCGCGGCCTTCCGCAAGAACATCCACGCGCAGTTCGAGATGAACGGCGTCGATCCGGCGCGCATCAAGTTCAACGCCGTGCGCGGCCGGCACATGCCCGTCTACAACCAGGTGGATATCACCCTGGATACAGTCCCGCTCACCGGCGGCACCACCACCACCGAGGCCCTGTGGATGGGCGTGCCGGTGATCAGCCTGATCGGCGAGGCCTTCTTCGAGCGCCTGTCGGCCTCGATCATGGCCAACAGCAACGTCGGCGACCTGGCCACCACCGACCCCGACGAATTCGTCAGGATCGCCGCCGCCCTGGCCGGCGACCGGGCCCGTCGGCTGGAGATGCGCCAAAATCTGCGCGAATGGATGAAGGCCGGACCCCTGGGCCAGACCGAACAGTTCGCCGCCGACTTCTACGACATGATCGCGCGCACGGTTCGGGGGCCGGCCTAGAGCAAGATGCGATCTGACGGAATCGTCCGATGGTTGATTCGCGCTCCAACATCAAAGACTTAGAGCGCGATCAGTTGCGGGAGGAGGACCATTCAACTCCGGCGACGGTTGCGAGCGTCAGCGGAAGTATTCCTGCATCAGGTCGTCGGGGCGGCGGCGGAAGGTGAGTTCGCCGGGGGCGCCGGCGTAGGCGATGGAGCCCCTGGGCACGTGCTTGTTCACGGCGCTGACGCCTTGCGAGATCACCACGTCGTCCTCGATCACCGAGCGGCCGATGACCGCGGTGTTGGGGTAGAGCACCACGCGGTCGCCGATGCTGGGTATGTCGGCCTTGTGCCGGCCGACGGTGGAGTTCTGATAGAGCACCAGGTGGTTCCCATAGACCGCCTTGGCCAGCACGATACCCACGCTGTGGCCGATGTAGAACACCTCCGGCATGGCGATCTCGTAGAACAGGTCGATGCCGTTGAAGGCCTTGTTCATCAGGAACAGGCGCGTGGGAGCGGCGGTCTCGCCGGATTGCTTCCAGATCGTGTTCGCCAGGAAATACAGATAGATGCAGTGCTGCGAGGACTGCAGGATGTTGAACTGTCCGGGCCGCCAGGGGGCGCAGGCGTCGATCAGCTTCGACAGGCGGGCCAGCGCCTCATCCAGGTGGGCGTCGATGCTGGCGCGGAAGGCCTCCGACCGGCCGTCGGGGACCACCGCCTCGCCCTGGCGCACCGTATAGTCGATCAGGCTCGCACGGGTGTGGTCGACCAGCTTCATCCGGAGAGCTCCTCGGTCAGGTAGCGGCGCACCACCTCGCGCACCGGGGTCGGGCGCACGCCCAGGCCGATGAGTTTGGCGGCCGAGGCGTTGGGCGGGCTGGGCGGACTTCCGTCGCGCTGGAAGTCCACCTGCCAGCCGGCGGCCTCGAACACCTGGGCGATCTGGCGGTTGGTGACCAGTTCGCCGCTGGCCAGGTTGACGATCCCCGGATCGGGGGCTCCGGCCAGGGCCACCAGGCCGGCGACCACATCGTCCAGGTGGATATAGTCGCGGGCGACGTGGGGGCTGGAGTCGAGGCTGATGCGCCGCTCGCTCCGTGCACGGATCAGCCATTCGGAGATGAAGCCCGGCGAGCCCGGCGCCCAGTCGAAGACATTGGCCAGCCTGGCGACCGCGCCCCGGCCGCCGCTGCGGGTCAGGGTGAGGTTCTCGCCCAGCGCCTTGGAGAGATCGTATGTCCGCCGGGGATCGGTGGGGTCGAACACCAGCGGCAGGGTCTCGTCGGCCTCGGCGACCGGCTGACCGTCGTACAGGCGGGTCGAGGAGGTGTAGACCAGCCGCTCGAAACGGCCGGCGCGGACGACAGCGCTGAGCAGGCTCGCGTGGGCCTCGACGGTGTCGAACGGCCGCTGGTCGTAGTCGGCGGTGAGCCCGGCGCAGTAGAAGACCACGCCCAGGTCGCGCTCGAGCAGTTGGGGTTCGCCTTTCACCGGACGCCAGACCGCGTGGCCCTGGGCCTCCAGCACGTCCGACAACCGCTGGCCGACGAACCCCCCGGCGCCGAACACGGTGGCCCGCATCAGCCGCCCCGCTGGCCGATACGCCTGGCGGGCGTGCCGGCGTAGATGGCGTAGGCCGGCACCTCGCCGCGCACCACCGAGCCCGCGGCGATCACCGCGCCCCTGCGGACAATGGCGCCGTCCAGCAGCACCACCCCGGCCCCCAGCCAGACGTCGTCCTCCAGGATTATGCCTCCCTTGGAGGGCTGGAAGCCCTGGTCCTTGATCAGCCGGGTGACGTCGGCGATGGCGTGGTTGGTGGGGGCGAAGGTGCAGTTGGCGGCGATGGCGCAGGCGTCGCCGATGCGAATGCCGTTGCCGGTGTAGAGCACGCAGCCGGAATTGATCGCCGTGTCGTCGCCAATCACCACGTCGCCGGAGCCGCCGGCCGGCTTGATCTTCACGAAGCTGTCGATGAGCGTGCGCGCGCCGATCTGTATCAGGGTGCCGCGGGTGGAGTCCTCGATGTCCGCCAGCGGCGAGATCCTGGCGGTGGGATCGATCTTCAGCATGGCCCCTACGCTCTCCCCGGAAAATCAGGGTAGGTCGCGTCGCGCGGGGAGATCAACACCGGGGCGGACGGCCAGGCGACGCCGAACGCCGGATCATCCCAGCGGGCGCCGGCCTCGTGGCCGGGCTGGTAGGCCGGGCCGATCTGGTAGAGCACATCGGTGTCGGGCTCCAGCGTCAGGAAGCCATGTGCCACGCCTTCCGGGATCAGCAGGGCGAGCGCGTTGTCGGCCGACAGCTCGGCGCTGGTCCAGCGGCGGAAGGTGGGGCTGTCGGGACGCAGGTCCACCGCCACGTCGAAGACCCGGCCACGGATGGCGCGCACCAGCTTGGTCTCGGCGTGCGGCGCCGGCTGGTAGTGCAGGCCGCGCAGGGTTCCCGACGTGGGATTGCGCGAGACGCTGGTCTGGGCCGGGATAAAGGGATGGCCGGCGGCAACGAACTCGTCCGGGCAATGCAGGCGGGCGAACCCGCCGCGCTCGTCGGAACGGACCTCAGGCTCGACCCGCACCACGCCCGCGATGGTGGTGGGCGAGAAGCGCATCAGGGCGCGACCCTGGTCTCCGGCGAGGCGATGACGAAGCGTCCGCCCCAGTCACGGATGTGGGCCATCTGCGCCATGATCTCGGCCTTCAGGTTCCAGGGGAGGATCACGAGATAGTCCGGCTTGGCGTCGACCACCTGCGCGGGCGCCAGGATCGGCACATGGCTGCCGGGCAGGAAGCGGCCCTGCTTGGCCAGGCTGGCGTCATAGACCGCCACGATATCGTCGGTGGTGGCGCCGCAGTAGTTGAGGAAGGTGTTGCCCTTGGCCGCCGCGCCATAGGCCGCCACCGCCTTGCCCTCCGTCCGGGCCTTGGCCAGGAAGGCCAGGAAGCTGTCGCGCACGGCGCGCACCCGGGGCGCGAAGCCGCCGTAGGTCTCCAGCCGGTCGAGACCGGCGGCGTGCTCGGCCGCGCGGAGGGATTTCAGGGCCTCAGTCTCGTCGCGGCCCGAGCCGGCGTGGCAGACGAACAACCGCAACGACCCGCCATGGGTGGGCAGCAGATCCACGTCGAAGGGGCGCAGGCCGTTGGCCCGCAGCACCCGCTCCACCGCCAACAGCGACAGGTAGGAGAAGTGCTCGTGGTAGATGGTGTCGAACTGCACCAGCTCGATGAGGTTCAGCAGGTGCGGGAACTCGAAGGTCAGCACGCCGTCGGGCTTCAGCGCGTGTTGGAAGCCGGCCACGAAGTCGTCGATGTCAGGTACGTGGGCCAGGACGTTGTTGGCGGCCATCAGGTCCGCCCGCAGTCCCCGGGCGGCGAGGTTGCGTCCGGTCTCGGCGTTGAAGAAGGCCACCTCGGTGGGCACGCCCCGGGCCACGGCGGCCTGGGCGGTGTTGGCGGTGGGCTCGATGCCGAGCACCGGCACATCCATGGCCACGAAATGTTGCAGCAGGTAGCCGTCGTTGCTGGCGATCTCCACCACCAGGGAGTCCGAGGTGAGGTTGAAGCGCTCGGCCATGGCCGTGGCGTAGCGCTTCGCATGCTCCACCCAGCTGGCCGAATAGGAGGAGAAGTAGGCGTAGCCCTCGTCGAAAATCGCCTCGGCGCTCACCGGATCGTCGGCCTGGACCAGGAAACACTCGTGGCAGACGCGGGTGTGGAGGGGGAAGGACTGTTCGGTCCCGGCGGCCAGCTGTTCGGGCGTCAGATAGCTGTTGGCCAGGGGCTGGAGGCCCAGGTCCAGGAAGGTGTGGGTGAGCGGCGTGCGGCAGAAGCGGCAGGGAGGCGTCGTCGTCATGGCCGACCTTCGTAGTCCGCCAGCTGGGCCTCGCACAAGGCGCGCGCGTCGCGGCCGCTGGCCTGGGCCGCGTACCAGTCCATGGTGAGCGCGACGGCGTGGGGCGCGTCGAGCCGGCTCTCGAAGCCCAGAGTCCGGCGCGCCAGGCTGGCGTCGATGGCCAGTGACTTCGCTTCGATGGAGGCGGGATCGGGCTCGTGGCGCCAGGGCCTGGCGCCCAGGGCCTCGACGCCGAGGGTGGCCAGTTCGCCCACTGTGACCTCCGGACCGCCGGGGCGGGGGCCGAAGTTGAGCGCGCGCGGCGTGTCCGGATCGGTCGCCAGCGCCTGCAGGTGGGTGAGGTAGCCGGCCACGCAGTCCAGCACATGCTGCCAGGGCCGCGTCGCCTCGGGGTGGCGCAGGATCACCGGCTCGTCGGCGCGGGCGGCGCGGACGATGTCGGCCACCAGCCGGTCGCGGGAGAAGTCGCCGCCACCGATGACGTTGCCGCCACGGGCGGTGGCCAGGCGCACGCCGGCGGGCTCGAAATAGCTCCTGGCGAAGCTCTGGGCGACGATCTCGGCGGCGGCCTTGGAGGCCGAATAGGGGTCCTTGCCCCCCAGGGCGTCGCCCTCCTGGAAGGCGCGGCCGGTCTCGGCGTTGGCGTAGACCTTGTCGGAGGTGACGGTCAGGACGGCCTTCAGCTCCGGTAGCTCGCGCAGGGCCTGCAGCAGGTGCGCCGTGCCCAGGATGTTGGTGGCGAAGGTGCCGACCGGGTCCTCGATGGAGGTCCGCACGATCGGCTGGGCGGCCATGTGCAGGACGAGGTCGAAGCGTCGCCCCGCCAGCACCGCTTCAACGGCCGCCGGGTCGCGCAGGTCGGCCACATGGCTGTCGAGCAGGTCGGCGATGCGGGCCAGGTCGAACAGGCTGGGGGTCTGGTCCGGCGCGAGCGCAAGCCCGGTGACCTCGGCGCCCAGCTTCCTGAGCCAGATCGCCGCCCAGCCGCCCTTGAACCCCGTGTGGCCGGTGAGCAGGACCCGCTTGCCCGCCCAGAATGACGGACTTATCGCCGCCACGGCGCCTCGCCGGAGGTCCACAGTGATTCCAGCTGATTCTTGTCGCGCAGGGTGTCCATGGCGGCCCAGAACCCGTCGTGCCGGTAGGCCATCAGCTGGCCGTCATGGGCCAGGCCCTCCAAGGGACCCGCCTCGAAGATGGTCTCGTCGCCGCCGATGCGGCCGACCACCTCCGGCTGGAGGACGAAGAATCCGCCGTTGATCAGGCCGTTGTCGCCAGGGGGCTTCTCGATGAAGCGGTCCACGCGGCCCTCGTTGATCTCCAGCGCCCCGTAGCGGCCCGGAGGGGCGACGGCGGTGACGGTGGCGTGCCGGCCGTGGCCCTTGTGGAAGGCGGCCAGCTTCTTGAGGTCGATATCGGCCACGCCGTCGCCGTAGGTGAAGAAGAACGGCTCGCCCGGCTTCAGGTAATTCGCCACCCGCTTCAGGCGGCCGCCGGTCATGGTCTCGGCGCCGGTGTCGACCATGGTCACCCGCCAGGGCTCGTGGTTGGTGGCGTGGAACTCGGTGGTCCCCTTGGCCAGGTCCACCGTCAGGTCGGCGTTATGCAGGACGTAGTTGGCGAAATACTCCTTGATCACGTAGCCCTTGTAGCCAAGGCAGACCACGAAGTCGTTGAAGCCATAGTGCGAAAACAGCTTCATGATGTGCCACAGGATCGGGCGGCCCCCGACCTCGATCATCGGCTTGGGCTTCAGGTGGCTCTCTTCGGAGATACGGGTGCCGAGGCCCCCTGCCAGGATCACCGTCTTCATCGCGCCCGCTCTGTCCGTCCCCACTGGAGGCCCCTCTTAACGTGGACGGAAGGTCCGATGAAGCGGGAAAGGCTCGCGGAGCCTTTCCGGCCGGATGGCTCAACCCAGATAGCCGTGCCTCGCCATGAATCCGGCGGCCGCCTCGATGACCTGGCCGGGGCTTTCGTCCAGCAAGGCATGGCCGCCGGGAATCCGCCTGGCCTCCACGAGCCGGTGGCCGGCGTAGGCCGCGAAGTCCTCGTCGGACAGGAGGCTCGGGGCGCCCTCCACGGGCCGGGGAGGCAGCAACGGCTCCATCCCCGCCAACACCAGCGTCGGCGCGCGGATGCGGGTCAGCACGTCGGTGAACGGCCGCCCGAACAGCGCCTCATGATCCGCGCGCACCTCGACGCCCTGGGCGCGTAACCGGCGGATCGCGCGATGCAGGGGCCAAAGGCTATGGGTGGACAAAAGGGGCTCCACCGCGATCAGGGCGCGTGAGCGCAGGTGCATGGCGATGACCGCGCCCAGGCTCTCGGCGATCAGCAGGGGTGGCTGCTCGAAGACGTCCATCATCGCATCAAGGCTGGCCGCCCAGGCTGGGACGGACACCTCGCTCAGGTCCGGCGCATTGCTGTGTCCGGGCAGGTGGACAAAGCCCAGTCCGGGTATCCGCTCGCGCCACGGTAACAGCTGGTCGGCCTGGCGGAGGAATCCATGGATCGCCAGCACCCTGGGATTGGGGCTGTCGGCGGAGAAGACGACTGAGCCGTGCGGCGTCTCGACACGGAAGTTCTTCACGTCGAATCCTGCAGGAAAGGCGGACGCCGTGGCGGGTCCGCCGGGGGCCAGGGGCGTACATGCTGCTAATCCCAGCGAATTGGGACTTGCAAGGGCGAACCGGCCGCGAGATGCCAGGCCATGGCTGAGCCGCCACTCGTGAACTTCGTCATCGCCGGCGTCCAGAAGGGCGGCACCACGGCGCTGTTCGACTACCTGGCCGACGAGCCCGGCGCCGCGCTGTCGCAGGTCAAGGAGACCCACTTCTTCGATGACGAGAGCCGGGACTGGGCGGCGCCCGATTATGCCGACTATCACGCCCAGTTCGACCCGGCCGGCGCCCGGGCCTGCGGCGAGGCGACCCCGATCTACATCTACTGGCCGAACGCCCTGGAGCGCATCAGGGCCTATAATCCGGCGATGCGACTGATCGTCATGCTGCGCGATCCGGTGGCGCGGGCCTGGTCGCACTGGCGGATGGAATACGCCCGCGGCGCGGAGAACAAGCCGTTCGCCTGGTGCGTGAGGGAAGGCCGCCGGCGCCTGTTCGAATCCGAACCCTGGGGCTTCCACCGCGAGTTCTCCTATGTGGAGCGGGGCTTCTATGGGGAACAGCTGGAGCGGTTGTTCAGCCTGTTCCCCAAGGAGCAGGTGCTGATCCTGAAAGCCGAGGACCTTCGCCGCGAGCCAGGCGAGGTCCTGGCCCGGGTGCAGCGATTCCTAGATCTGACGCCAGGCGCCGCGCCGGCCCCGCGTGAGTCCCACGTGGGCCGGGAGATGGACTACGGCGCGGAGATCACTTCCGAGGACACTGCTTTCCTGCGCGGGCTCTATGCGCGCGACGCGGCGCGCTTGTGGGAGCTGGCGGGCGTCGGTTTCGACTAGCAGGGCCTCATTTTCGACCGAGAGCCACGGGAGGTTCGCGGCATGCGGCTCCCCGTTCTCATCCTGCTGGCCGGCCTTGCGGGCGCCGCGGCGCCCGTCCAGCCTGCGTCCGGCCCGGCGCTGGGCTTCCCCCTGGCCTGCCAGATCGGGCGCGACTGCGAGGTACAGCAGTACATGGACCACGATCCCGGGCCCGGCGCGAAGGACTACCGCTGCGGGACACGGTCCTATCAGGACCACAGCGGCGTCGACATCCGGCTGCTGGACATGGCCCAGCAGCGCGCGGGCGTGGCGGTGCTGGCCGCCGCGGCGGGCCGGGTGTCGCGGCTTCGCGACGGGGTGGCCGACGTCTCCATCCGCGCCGCCGGCGCGCCCTCGGTTACGGGCATGCAATGCGGCAACGGGGTGGTGATCGACCATGGCGGCGGCTGGGAGACCCAAGTACTGCCACATGGCCAAGGGGAGTATCGGCGTCCGCCAGGGCCAGATGGTGGCCGCAGGGGCGCCGATCGGTCGCGTCGGCCTGTCGGGAGACACGGAGTTTCCGCACCTGCACGTGACGGTGCGCCAGCAGGGCCTGGCTGTGGATCCGTTCGCTCCGCGCGCCGGGCCCGGCTGCGCGCCCCAGGCCCCCCTGTGGACCGCCCAGGCGATGCGGGCCATGGCCTACAAGCGCGGGGCGGCGCTGAACGCCGGCTTCGCGCCTGGACCGGTGACGCCGGAACAGGTGGAAGCTGGGGGCCTACCGGCGTTCGGGGCCTCGTCAGCGGCGCTCGTCGCCTACGTCCGGACGATCGGGCTGGAGAAGGGCGATGTGCTGGAGCTGGCGATCGCAGGTCCGGATGGGGCGGTCCTGGCGCAGAACCGACTGGCGCCGCTGGACCGCGACAAGGCGCAGTACCTGATGTTCATCGGCAAGCGGCGTCCGGCGAGCGGATGGGCGCCGGGATCCTATGTGGCGCGCTATCAGGTGATCCGGGCCGGCCGTGCGGCGGTGAGCCGCAAGTTCGAGGTGCGACTCTAGATCAAAGATGTAGAGCTTGAGTCACGGTTCGATCCGAACCGATCAGGCTCTGGCTAGACCCGCGCCGGTCGGGCGACGAGTCGTCCGACCAGTTCGTAGAAGTCGCGCGCGAAAGCTTCGGTCTGGCCCAGGGGCCCGCGCTTCAGGTCCGCGCGAAGGGTCTGGCGCAGGTCCAGGCGCCGCTGGCGGTCGCCAGCGAGGGTGCGGGCGATCTCGACGAACTGCTCCGGGGTCGTGGCGCAGAGGTCGCCGAGACCGGCGTTGGACAGCAGGGAGTAGCTGAGACGCTCGAAGAACGCCTCGCCCACCAGGGTGACGACCGGAACGCCCATCCACAGCGCCTCCGCAGTGGTGGTCCCGCCGGTCAGCGGGAAGGTGTCCAGGCTGACGTCAACTTCGTTGTAGAGCGGCATATGACGTCCACGGACCGCGTGCCAGACGAGGCGATCGGCGGAAACGCCTTCCGCCGCGAATTCCGCCGCGATGTGCCGGCGGCAGTGGGCCGAGGCGCCCTCCGGCCGGATGAAGGCGAAGCGGGCGTCGGGCGTGGCCCTGACGACCTTCGCCCAGGTGTGGAGCAACTCGCGGCTGTACTTGTGCAGGTTGTTGGCGGTCCCATAGGTTATGAAGCCGTTGCGGTCCTGCGGGAGGGTCGGGGCGATGGCATGGGAGTCGGAGAACACCCCGTCGCCCGGCGCCACCCAGGTTCGCGGCATGGCGGCCGGGGCCTCCAGGAGAAGGCGGCTGTCCGGCGGGAGCGAAAGTGGATCGCCGATGAAATAGTCGATGTCGGCAAGGCCCACGGAGTGGGGATAGCCCAGCCAGCTCGCCTGCCGGGGCGCCGGGCGGAAGGCCAGCACCTCAGGCTTGTTCATCTCTGTCAGGCCGCCAAGTTCGATGAGCATGTCCAGCCCGTCGTCGGCGATGACCTGGGCGGCCTGACGAACCGGCGTATCGCGGAGCCAGCGGAACGTGGACGCCCGCTCGGCGAACGAGCGCTGCATGTCGTCCTCTTCGCCGGCGAAGAAGGAGTAGGCGAAGAGCTCGAAGCGGTCCCGGTCGAGGTGGTCGAACAGCGGGACCACGAAGTGGCCCACTGAGTGGCGGCGCAGGTCCGAGGACATCAGTCCGAGGCGGATCCTGCCCCCCTGCGGGCGCGGCGGCGAAGGGCGCAGCGGCGAGCGGCGGGCCCTGTCCTGCGCGGCCCGGCCCCAGATCCTGTGCTGCTCGAGAAGCTCCAGGCGATCCTGTGGCCCCCGCACCCGCGCCAGCTGCTTGAAGAGCGCGCCCTGAAGGCCGGCCTGGGCCCAGCCGCGCCCCAGTTCCTCGAAGGACCCCAGCGCCTCGAGTTCGTCGTAGGCGCAGACCCGGGTCAGGATGTTGCTGATGACCAGCTTGTGCGCGGCCTTCGTCACGCCCAGCGCCATGGCCTTGCCGCAGAGTTCGAAGGCTTCGTCGGTGTTCGCGCCCTCCTCGGCTCCATGGGTGCGCTCCAGGCTCTGAATGAGGGCCATCAGGTGATCGAGGTGTTCGGGCTCGAGGTCGACGGCGCGGCGGAGATGATCGTTGGCCTGGGATCGGTCGCGCGTGGTCAGCACGTCGCCAAGGTGGAAGTGGACCCACGCCCGGTCAGGCCTGCGCCGGACCAGCTCGCGCAACCAGGCCTCGGTGCGCTTCAGGTCTCCGGACCACCTGAGGATCATCGCCTTGGCTTCCAGCAGGCCCTCGACATCCGGATTGGCGACGATGGCGTGGTCGAGGGCGGTGACGGCCTCTCCGGAGCGGTGAAGCTCGTGCAAGGTGCTGGCCAGCGCCACCCAGGCCGACGGAAAGTCGGGCTTCTGCGCCACGGCCTGGCGGAAGCAGGCGACGGCGGCCTCCCGCTGGCCCTGCCGCAGCAGCTCACGCCCCTGGTCGAAGGGGGTGATCATGGCGGGGTCCGGCGGCGGGGTCATGCATCAACCTTGTGTTCTGATCGCGGATCGGGCCGCAGGCCGTGCGCGCGGGTAGGGCGGCGGGCGGCGGGCCGGGTGGCGCGCCAAGGCCGCGCTAACTCAGACGTGATCGGGCGCCACTTCCGTCATCGTCAACCTTGCGCTAAGATTTTGCTTCAGCCTAGCTCTCCAAACATGGCTGTGTCGCTTTGGCCGGGTGGTGGACCGTGAGGTTAGCCGCCCGGCCTTTCGCGTTCTGGGGCTGCGTCTTCGACCGCAGATCAGCCAGGCGGGACGAGGGTGACTATGCCGAACCGCGCGAGCCATAGGAGACCGCGGGCGGCCGGTCCCCGGCGGCCCTGCGGCAGGATATCGAGAAGCGCCGCGGTGGACATCAGGGGCTGGGCGGCCAGGCAGTCCAGCATCTGCTCGACCTCGGCCATTGACGGCACATTGAAGACGCCATCCCGGGCCAGGGGATTGGTCAGCAGGGCCTGGGCCTGCGGCCAGGTCATGCCGGGAACCAGCGCCACCGACCAGGCCTGTGTGACGTGGTGGGTCGGATAGGACGCGAACAGGGTGAACGGGTCAGGGCTGAACGGATGGATCGGGTCGGGCGCCGCCGGTGGTTCGGACAGGCGCCTGGCGTTCTGCTCCGCCCACAGGGCCTGGTACTGGGGAACGATCGCCGACCAGTCGAAGGCCGCCCGCGCGTGCGCCTTGGCCTGGGCGCCCAGCTTTCCCCGCAGCTCGGAATTGAGCACCAGGGCGGTGATGGCGTCGGCCGCCTCGGCGAGATCGATCGCCACGCATTGCGCCGCGGCGCCGACATAGTTCGTGTAGGAAAGCCGGTTGGTGGAGAACCAGTAGGATAGGTCGAGGCCATTTCCCGGCGCCGGGGCGTAGGTCGGGATCCGGAAGCCATCCTCCCCATGACGGACCGTGTCCTTGTAGCCGTCCCAGTCGCTGACGACGCAGGGCAAGCCTGCGGCCATCGCCTCCACCGGGGTGAGGCCGAAGGTCTCCTGGATGTTGTCGGAAAAGCTGATGAAGAAGTCGGCCACGGACCAGATGGAGAAGCGCGTCTCCGGAGGCCGGCCATCTACCGCGATGTAGCGGACCGACGGGCAGAGCGCCTTGGCGTTGTCGTGATAGGCCCGCTCCGCCTCGGGGGTCTCAGCCCAGCCTGAATTGACCCAGTAGATGGTCTGGCCGCTCGCCTTGGCGGACCGTTCCAGGGCCAGCGCCATCAGGGCCGGGTTCATCTTCTCCTTGACGTTGAAACGGCCAACATAGAGGGCGACCGGCGCTTCCGCCGGGATGCCCAGGCGCTCGCGCCAGGCCGCACGCTGTTCCGGCGAGGTGGCGAAATCGTCGACATTGACGCCCAGCGGAATGGTCGCGCGTTGCGGCTCCGGCCGTTTGCGGGGCCCGTGGGCCTCGACCAGATAGGCCCTGATGCCGTCCAGTTGCGTCTCGACGCTCGCGCGGACGGCGCTGGAAGTGCAGATCAGGGCGTCGTAGGGCTCCGTGGGGCCGATCAGCAGCTCGCCCAGCAGGCGCATGACCAGTTCGGTGGCGGTGGTGTGGGTGATGGCGCAGATGCCGTAGGTGTGGGCGCCTACCAGTCTCCGGGCCCAGGCCTCGCGGGAAATCTCCGGACCTGGCAGGTTGACGACGCCGGGCGCCGCCAGGGCGCGCCGATTGGTGGCCGGAATCCAGGTGGCCGGGCGCGGCGGCGGCTGGATCTGGTCCACCAGGGCCTGCAGTTGCGCCACCGGGCGGTTCGCCGCGTTCCAGAAGTAGAAGCGGTCCACCTCGGCATGGCGCAGGAAGCCACGCAGGAAACTCTCACCCGCGGAATGGCGGCCCAGGAGGCGCGCCCCGCGCGTGTCGAAGCCGTTGGGATGAAGATATATGGCGGCGTTGGACATGGGTGACCGGACCTAGCCTGCCGGACAGGGGCCGTCCAGCCGAGCGGCGACCATACGCTGGTCCGCGTCGGGCTGAATCACCGATCTAGGACTTGGGGGCCAGGGCCAGCGCCCGCTCGCGGTACTCCGCCAGCCGTTTCGCCGCCGGCGGGCCGCCCTGCTCCACCAGGGTCCGGAAGCGCCCCACGGTGGTCCTCATGAACGCCACCACCTCCTCGCGGCTGGCGGGACGGCCCTCGCGAAACCAGGCCACCTGGGTCGGCTGTCCGAGACTGAAGGTGGTCTTGCCCTCGCTGTTGGGGGCCTGGGTGAAGGTCGACGTGGCCCACACCACCGCCAGGCCGCCATTCTGGGGAAGCATGTTTCCGGGCGCCGTGAGCGTGACGCCCTCCAGCCCCTTGTGGTTCCGCCGCATGCGGGGCTGGGTCAGGAACGGGCACGCCTGGGCGGCGAAGCAGCCGCACGCCCAGTGCGAGGCCGGTTCGCTGGTGACCCGCGTGAAGGCCGACGTCGGTCCCATGACGAAGGCGCTGTCCCCACCCATCGGCTCGCCGCAGATCCAGCACAGGCCGCCCGCGAGGGCAGGCTGCACCTTGCGCGGGTCGACCACGCGATGGTCCGGCTTGCCGTTCACCATGGCCACAAAATAGGGGATCGGAAATCCGCGCGCGTCGACCTTCAGCCGGCGGATGTTCTCCGGCGCATCTGGAAACCGCGACCTCCGTGCGCCGCCCTTCACGGGGCGAGCGGGCCGTGGGGATTTAGGACCGTGGGAATGCATGTCGTCCCTGGGGCTCATCGAAGGCGCCCACCTTAGCAAAGACGCCTGATCTTCGCCGAGGCGGAATTTGCGCGTTCGCTTAGAGGCGCTCCCGGCGGAAGTCAGCGCGCAAAGAAAAGGGGCCGCCCCGAAGGGCGGCCCCCAAGTCTTTCGTCCCTAAGCCGGAGCTTAGTTGACGAGGATGTTGCCGAAGCCGATGTCGGCGAGCGTGCGGCCCACGAGGACCACCGCGTCGTCGGCGGAGCCGTCGTCGTTGTTGCTGTCGGCGAAGACCACGACGTCGCTGGTGCCGTTGCTGTTGTTGATCTGCACAGCGACGAAGTTCACCGCCGTACCGCCGATGGCCGAGTCAGCCTGGATCTTGGCGTTGGCGTAGTCGAGCGCCGAAGCCTCCAGGTAGTTGGCCACGGTGCCGGCGCCAGCGCCCGCCGCGAAGTGGATGTTGTCTTCCACATCCCACAGCAGGATCTGGTCGAGCCGACCGGCGGTTACCGAGGAGTCACCCACGGCGGCGAAGAGGAACTGGTCCACCCCCGCGCTGCCGGTCATGACGTCGATACCAGCGCTGCCGTTCAAGGTGTCGTTGCCGTCGCCGCCGACCAACGTGTCGTTGCCGGCGTTGCCTTGCAGCAGATCGTTGCCGGCGCCGCCGTCGAGGCTGTCGTTGCCGTTGTCGCCCTGGGCGGTGTCGTTGCCGAGACCCAGAGTGATCACGTCATTGCCATCGCTCGCAGCCACGGTGTCGTTGCCGTCGCCGGCCGCGATGACGTCGGACGCGGTGCCGCTGCTGATGCTGTCGTCGCCAGCCTCACCAGACAGGTTGTCGTTGCCGCTGCCGGTGGTGGTGATGACGTCGTTGCCGATGCCGCCAAGGACGGTGTCGGCGCCGCTGGCGCTGGCGAAGCTGTCGTTGCCATCGCCCAGCAGAACGCTGTCGTTGTTGCTGCCCGCGCTGACGGTGTCGTCACCGATCCCGGCATTGACGGTGTTGTTGCCGTCCTGGGCGACGATGGTGTCGTTGCCATCTTCACCGAAGATGGAGGACCCGTCCGTGTTGGCGCTGCCCAGGATGGAGTCGTTGCCCAGGTTGCCGTTGAGGATGTCGACACCCGTGCTGCTACCGGCGTCGAGCGTATCGTTGCCCTGGCCGCCGAACAGCTGGTCGGTGCCGGTGCCCGTGGTGGTCACCGAGTCTTCACCCGCGTTGGCGTGGATGTAGTAGGCGCCGCCCGCTCCCGTGGTGACGGTGTCGTTGCCTTCGCCGCCGAGCAGCGAACCCGCGCCGGTGCCGACCAGGATGGTGTCGTCGCCGATACCGCCGTCGATGGTCAGGTTGCCGTTGTTGCCACCGGCCGCGAACGAGTCGTTGCCGCCCTCACCGAGGTAGAGGTCGTTGCTGGTGACGGTGCTGACGATCGTGTCGTTGCCGAGGTTGCCGTTGATGAAGTCGTTGCCGCCGGCGCCCGTGGCCGCCGTCAGCTGGTCGTTGCCCTGGCCGCCCAGCATGGTGTTGGCGGCGGTCGAGCTCGTCGCACTGATGCTGTCGTTGCCGAGGTTGCCCTGGCCGTAGTTCGAGCCGGTGTTCAGCTCGATGACGTCGTTGTCCTGGCCGCCGTAGGCCGTGTCGTTGCCGGCGTTGCCGTTCAGCGTGTCGTTGCCGGCGTTGCCTTGCAGCAGGTCGGTGCCGGCCCCGCCGCTCAGCAGGTCGACGCCGTTGCCGCCGTAGAGGCCGTCAGCCGTGGAGGCGTCCGTGCCCGTCGGGCCGGCCGTCGCCGCGTTGAAGGTGTCGTCGCCGGTGGAGCCGATCCACAGGGCGCTCGAGTCGGCGAAGGCCGTGCCCGATTCGGCGGTCATGTTAGCCCCGAAGGTGACGGCCGCGCCGGTCACGCCCGAGGTGATGACCACGGTTTCGGCCGAGGTCGCGGTCGGCGCGAGGAAGCGCACCGAGGTGCTCACGGCCCGGTCGGACGTGCCGCCGAACACGAGGCTGTCGTTGGTCGAGTTGTAGCTGGTCGCCTGTGACGGCGTGATCGTCTCAAAGAAAAAAGTCGCCATTAGATCTCTCTCCAGTCTGTGTCACACGGACCCTCAGAACGTCTGACCCCCATCCCCGATGGAGCAGTCCCGACGGTCCATTACCCCAAACGCCGAACCGAAGGGTGCGGCGAAGGTTAAACGAGCCCGAGGGAACACGTATCGGAAGGTGGCAAATTACGCAACAGCAAAAAGGCTTTCCGCCGAGGAGTGAATGCCCCGGCGGGTCCGCGGGAAGCTAGTGTTCGCGGAACGCGTCCTGCAAGGTTTCGGTGATCGGCAGGATCAAATAGCTCATCACCGTGCGCTTTCCGGTGACGATCAGAGCCTCGGCCGGCATGCCGGCGGTCAGCTTCACCCCCTCCTGAAGCTGGGTCAGGTCCTTGGGGTCGATCCGCAGGTCCACGCGGAAGGTGCTGGCGCCGGTGCGCTCGTTGGTAAGGCGATCCGCGGAGACCAGCACCACCTTGGCCGGAAGCGGACTGTTGAACCGTTGGTTGAGGCCCGACAGCGTCACCCGCGCATCCATGCCCACGCGCACGTCATCGACGTCCTGGGGTCCGATCTGGGCGGTGACCAGCATCGGCGCGCCGGCCGGCACCACGTCCATCAGGAGTTCGCCCGGCTGGGTCACGCCGCCGATGGTGAACTGCGTAAGATCAAAGACATAGCCGTCCACGGGCGAGCGGACCACGGTGGCGGCCAGGGCCTGTTTCGCGGCCGTGAAGCGGGGGGCCACGTCGGCCAGCCGGCTCTGGCTGTCGCGCAGGCCCTCGGCCGCCTGGCTCTCCCGCTGGTCGCGGGTCGACGCCATCTGCATGCGGGTCTCGCCCATCTGCTGGCGCAGCCGCGCGATGTCGGCCTGGAGCGAGCCCTTGCGGCCGCCGAAGTCCGCCAGGGTGCGCTCGTAGCGCAGAATCAGGGTCTTCGGCGCGAAGCCCTTCTCATTGAGGATCCGGTAGCCGTTGAGCTCCTCCTCGGTGAGGCGCTGCTGCTCCTCGATCGCGGCCACCTGGGCCTGCTGGCCCTGGATCTGGGTCTCGATCTGGTCGAGCCGCTGGGAGAGCACCGACATCTGGCTCTGGAACAGCTGCAGCCGCGTCGTGAACAGGAACTGCTGGTCGCGGACCAGGCCTGCGATGCGCGGATCGGACATCCGCGAGGTCAGCTCGGGCGGGAACGTCATCTGCGGGCGATTCGTCGCCTCGGCGGTGAAACGCGCGCTCTGGGCCAGCAGGCTGTCGTACTGGTTCTGATAGACGTCGTAAGCCGCCCGGACCTCCACGTCGTCGAACAGGATCAGCGGTTGGGCGGGCTTCACGCGCTGGCCTTCCTTGACCAGGATCTGCCGGATCACGCCGCCTTCGCGGTGGCGCAGGCTCTTGCGGTTGGACTCCACCCGCACCTCGGCCGGGGCGCGGATGCCGCTGGCCAGGGGGACCAGCGAGGCCCAGACGCCCAGGCCCAGGACCAGGACCCCGATCACGGCCGCCCCCAGGATCATCGGCCGGCGCATGCGCCGGCGCATGTCGTCGCCCATGGGGGCCTTGTCGTCGCCCCCGAAGACGGGGGTGACGTAGGTCGCGTGGCTGGGTCCCAGATCGAGCTTCATCGGCCCGCCTCCACGGCGCGGACCTCGGCCGGCTTGACCAGCCGCGCCATCACCTGCTCGCGCGGTCCGAACAGGTCGACGCGGCCCTCGCGCAGGACCAGTAGTTTGTCAGCCGTGCGGAAGATCCCCGGCTTGTGGGAGATGATCACCACCGTGGAGCCGCCGGCCTTCAGGGTGTCGATCGCCTTCAGGAGGGCGTCCTCGCCCTCGGCGTCGAGGCTGGCGTTGGGCTCGTCCAGCACCACGAACGCCGGGTCGCCGAACATGGCGCGCGCGAGTCCCACGCGCTGGCGCTGGCCTGCCGAGAGGACCACGCCGCCCTCGCCCAGGTCGGTGTCATAGCCCTTCGGCAGACGCAGGATCAGCTCGTGGACCCCGGCCATCTGCGCGGCGCGAACCACCTGCTCGTCGGTGGCGTCGTCGCGGAAGCGGGCGATGTTGGCGCGCACCGTGCCGGCGAACAGCTCGGTGTCCTGGGGCAGGTAGCCCACATAGCGGCCGAAGTCGGCGCGGTCCCAGGTGAACACGTCGGCGCCGTCGAGGCGCACGGCCCCGTTCAGCGGCCGCCAGATGCCCACCAGCAGCCGCGCCAGGGTGGACTTGCCCGCCCCGGACGGGCCGATCACACCCAGCACCTCGCCCGGCTCGATGCCGAAGTTCACATTGGCCAGCACCAGCCGGGTCGCCCCCGGCGGCGCGAAGTTGACCGCCTCGACGTTAAGCTTGCCCGCCGGCCGCGGCAGGGTGGTGGCGAGGGTCGGCGGTTCGGCCTTGGCCAGCAGCGCCATCAGCCGCCCGTGGGCGCGCACCATGCTGTTCAGCGGGTCCCAGGCGCCGACCACCTTCTCGATCGGCTGCAAGGCGCGGCTGGCCAGGATCATGTTGGCGAACAGCATGCCGGAGTGGATCTTGCCCTGCAGGATCAGCGAGGCGCCGATCGCCACCACCAGCACCTGCATGACCATCCGCACCCACTTGATGATGTCGGTGTAGAAGTTCGACTGCTCCGCCGCCGTGGCGCCGCGCTCGATGGTGATCGAGCGGTGGCCGGCCCAGGCCTTGCCCAGGGTGGGCAGCATGCCCATGGCGCGCACCACCTCGCCATTGCGCAGCGCCGCCTCTGTGAAGGCGTAGCTTTTCAGGGCCGCGTCCTGGGCGTCGCGCAGCGGCGGGCGGGTGGCGCGCTCCTGGGCCAGGGCCAGCACCAGCAGGATGATGGCCCCTATGGTGGTGACCACGCCCACCAGCGGATCGATGAGGAACAGCACGCCCAGGAACACCGGGATCCAGGGCACGTCGAAGAACACCGCGGCGCCGATGCCGGTCAGGGTGGTGCGGAACTGGTCTAGGTCGCGCAGCGCCTGGGAGCGCGCGCTGGTGTCGCCCTTGAGCGCGGCGTCGAACAGGGCCGAGAACACGCGGCCCGACACCCGCTGGTCGAGGGCCACCCCATAGTTGATCAGGATCCGCGCCCGGTAGTCGTCGACCACGCTGGAGATGGCGAACACGAACAGGGTGACCAGGGTCAGCACCCACAGGGTCGCCTGGCTGTGGCTGGTGAGCACACGGCCATAGACCTGGTAGGTATAGAGCGGCAGGGCCAGGTAGAGTAGGTTGGAGACGAAGCTGAATCCCGCCGCCACCAGCAACGGGTTCTTGGCGTCCTTCAGGACGCGCGTGAGCACGTTGTCGGGCTGATTCGCGAGGAAGGTGAAGATCTTCATCAGCCGCGTCGTCTCGCCAGTGAGTCCGGCCCATACCCCAGAGGCGGCCTATAAACGGTAAATGCGGGCCGCCCGCCGGGCGTTTTCAAGCGCCGGCGTGCGGAGTGTGGGGCGGCGGAGAGATGGGCGGGGCGCCGGTGGATGTCAATGCCGCTAGACCCTGTCCCGACTGACTTGGATCAAGTCAGTCGGGATGAACAGGGTCGTCGCCGCCTAGAGCCTGATCGGTTCGAGTCGAACCGTGAATCAGGCTCTACGCTTTGAATTTAGAGCAGGATTCACGGCTCAGATGATTCCATCTGAACCGATCCTGCTCTAGTGAGAGCCCTTCTTATCCAGTCACGATGATCCATCGTGACTGGGAAATGCTCTAGGCCAGACCTTCCCCGGAAGGCGTCCGCCCGCGTATGTATGCCGCAGGGGGGAACGCTGGATGGCCCGGGTCGCGATCGTCGGTAGCTGCATCACCCGCGACCTTTGGCCGGTGCGCGGGGACGGCGTGCCGGACCTGCTCTATGTGTCGCGCACCAGCCTGCCCAGCCTGTTCGGCCGCCCTGTGCCCGGCTTCAAGCCCAGGGCCGACAGGCCCGAGGGATTGACGCGCCATCAGCACGACGCCGTGGCCGCCGACCTGACGAAGACCTCGCTACGCCGGCTGGCGGCGTTCCGTCCGACCCACCTGATCATCGACTTCATCGACGAGCGATTCGACCTGATGCGCGCCGGCGGGACGCTCATCACCCGCAGCTGGGAGCTGGAGGCGAGCAGCTATCTCGAGGGTGGCCTGCCGGACGCGGAACCCATCGCGCGGGAGTCGAGAACATGCGAACGGCTTTGGCGCGACGCCGCCGCCGAGTTCGCCGCCTTCGTGGAGTCCACGCCTCTGGGCTCGGCCGTGCCGATCCTGCATGCGGCCCGCTGGGCCACGGTGAGCCGCAGCGCGAGCGGCGCGCTTTCGCCGATCCGGGACGTGGAGGTGCTGCAAGGCCGCCCCGCCGACATCGGCGTCCACAATGACCTGCTGGATCGCTACGAGACCTATCTGGCGAGCCTGATGCCGGGCCTCATCGCCGCCGGGGCGCCTGAGCTTCGCATCGCCGACGAGGCGCACCGCTGGGGCCTGAGCCCCTTCCACTACGTCCCGGAGTACTACGAGGAGATCTGGCGTCAGCTCGAGGTCCACGGGATCCCTCGCCCGCCTATTCCTGTGACCGCCGCGCCCAGTGCTCCAGGGGCGTGAGCCCCTCAAGCGCGATCTCCGGGTTCGCGCACAGATAGGCCGCCGTGGCGAATCCGGGCCGCGCCTCCGCCAGGGCCCAGGCGCCGCCCTGCAGATAGTCGATCAGCGGATTGCGATCCGTCCAGTCCCCGCCGCGCAGGAGCTTGTAGCGGCCGGAGTCGAACCACAGGGTCGGCTCGCGGAGCTCGCGAGCACCGATCGCCACATAGTGCGAGAGCGGATCGGTCTGCGCTTCGGCGACGTCGGGATTCCGCGCCAGGTACCAGGTGGGATCGAACAGCGGATGCGGCGAAAGGCCCAGCTTCCACCCCCGGGTCAGGTAATGGACGAGGGGCGGCCCCTCGACTTCATCCTCCGCCAGCCGGCGGCGGTACCAGGCCGGGTCGAATAGCGGATGCGGGCTGAGGCCGCGTGTCCAGCCGATCCTCAGATAGTGCGAAAGCGGATCCTCTATCTGCGGCGCGTAGTCGGCGGCCTGGGCAAGGTAATGGCCGACCTCGAACAGTGGATGCGGATCGCGGCCGCAGGCGGCCCCCAGCCGGTGGTAATGCTCGAGCGGGCTTATGCCGCTGGCCGCCAGCGCCTCCCCGTTCAGCGCCACATAGCGGCCCACGTCGAACAGCGGATGCGGGCCACGGCCCTCGTCGGCGCCGCGCAACAGATAGTGGACCAGGGGCGCCAGGCCCGAGGCGGTCACGTCGGGATAGGTTTCCAGGTACCAGGCCTGGTCGAACAGCACGGCGGGCTGGGCGGCCGGGTCGGCGCCTCGCTCGACGTAGTCCGTCACCGCCTTCAGGTCCGCCTCGGGATCGCCGGAGCCATGCCAGACGCCGGCGCGCAGGATGATCCGGGCCTGGCCGCGCGCCTTGAAGCGCGTGAGCAACTCGTCGAAGCGCCGGCTGAAACGGGTCCGCCGCCGTAGGGGCAGATTCCGGGCGGCCTCCATGTTGCGTTTCGCCGCCATCGCCCGGAGCTGCGCCCGGGCGTCCGCCTCGCGCACCAGGGCCGGGATCAAGGCCAGCGTCAGTTCACTGCGGGTGGCGGCCTCGCGCACCAGGGCCTCGTGGGCCACCCGGCGGGCGCCGATGACCCGATCGCCCAGCCGACCGACCTTGGCCGCCAGGTCAGTGGGGATCGCCGCGGCCTTGCGCTTGGCTTCGTTGGCCACCCCTGCAACCGCGCCAGCGGCCCCCTGTTCGACTCTCCGAGCCGGCTGTCTCAGGCCCGGCCCGCGCCCTGTCAAGCTGCCCCCGCCTGCTGGGCCTCGTGTGCGAACCATTCCTGGTAGCTGCCCGGGCCGGAGCCGAACGGGTTGGGAAACGCCCGCTGCAGGTCGATCCGGTCGCGATAGAGCCGCCGCTGCGCGCGGGTGATCGGTGTCCCGTCGTCGAACTCGGCATGAGCCCACCAGCGCTCGGGGATCGCCGGTTCGGTGGCGGCGTCGACCAGGCGCTTGTACCAGGACCAGATCTCGTAGACCGGGTGGTTGTCGCCGGCGTATTTCTTGGTCATGGCGTCGCCGGTCGGACCCAGCTTGGTGAAGTGCCAGAACCGCAGCTGGGAGCCGTTGACCGTGAACCGGCCGTCCTTTCCGGCGGTGAGCTTGCGCTGGCTCAGATTCCAGCTGGCGACATTGTAGCCCGGGTCGCGGATCACCTTCACCTTGTCGAACAGGGCCGGCACATGGTCGCACCACCGCTGGTCCACGAACAGGCCGGCCGGCATCTCGTCGAAGCAGTAGGAGAGCAGCCGGTGCTGCCACCAGTGGGCGAAACGCAAGCCCTCCCCGGTGGTGCGGATCGCCACGAATCCCAGGTTGAATATGCCCGCGCGCGAGGCCGCCAGGTCGTTGTCCAGGATCGCCTCGACCTCGAAGTTCGGATCGACCAGGTGCGGGGTGAGCAGGATGTCGTGCTCCTCCAGCCACCGCTCGATGGGCGTGAGGTCGCTGAGCAGGGCGGTGTCCGGGTCCAGATAGATCACCGCGTCCGCGCCCGAGGCGCAGGCCGCATGCAGGAAGGGCCCCTTGATGGCGGTGGAGACCTCCACCACGTCGTGCCGGAAGAGCCAGCCGGGATAGTCCGCGATGCCCAGATCCCTGGCCCAGACCACCTGGTCGAAGGGCTCGCGCTCCACATCCAGCTCGAAGCCGTCTGGCGGCTCGTCGGCCATCAGCGCCACCAGCCGCCAGTCCGGATGGTGGCGGCGCAGCGTTTGGAACAGCACCCGGGCCCGGTTCAGGTAGGAGAAGGTGAAGCTGGAGAAGCAGGTGACCTTCATGCCAGCAGGTCCGCCGTGAGGCCGCCGTACGCCAGGTCGTAAAGCCTGGGCCGCCGCTCGGCCCGCGACAGCCGGACGACCTCGCCGCTCTCGAACGCGGCCGCCAGCGCCTTCTCGTCGGCCAGGACCAAGCCCTGGCCGCTGGACTGCACGAAGGCCGCCACATTGCCGCTGTCGGGACCGGTGATCAACGCGGCGCCCGACGCCACGCTCTCATAGGCCGCAAGCGAAAAGGTCTCGCGGCAGAGCGGCCAGATCAGCACCGCATCGACCTCCAGCCGCTCAAGGGCGTCGCGCATGGCGTTGGGCCCGGAATCGCCCACCGAGACCGGGTGATGCTCAATGGGCAGGCCCCCGGGCGTGTGGGCGCCCAGGTGCAGGAAGGCGTAGCGGGGATCGTCCTGGTGACGCATCACCAGGTCGCGGAAGATCGGCCAGCCTTTGTGCGCCGCGGGAAAGCCCGCGAAGGCCAGCCGGAAGGGCCTCCCGAGCTCGACCTCCGGCGCCGGGCCGCGATCCACCAGCTTGAGGTGCGGATGGACGAGCGTCTCGCCCACCGGCCCCGGCCAGCGGGCCCGCCACAGATCCAGAGTCGGCGCAGACGGGCTGGCCACGGTCAGCTCCAGGCGCTCGAACAGCCGGCGGTGCTCGGCCACGTGCCGGGCGCGCCAGGCGCCGTAGACGCACACCTGGCAGCCCATGCTGTCCGGCGGCGGGGCGGCGCAGTCCTCCAGGTCATTGCGCATCAGGTGGAAGCCCGCGCAGAGGCTGGCGAAGTCGTGCAGCCAGAACCAGCCGGCGTTGAGGCCGGCGGCCTCGACGATGTCGGCGGTCTCGTCGGCGCAATGGCCGAGCAGACTGTGGACCGCGAAGCTGCGCCGATCCGGCGGCATCCCCGCGGCCGCGCCCGCCAGAACCTGGGCCACCACCCGGGGCGCGAAGGTCCCGACCGGCTCGCCGTTCCACAGCACGCCCAGTGGACCCGGCTCGCCGGCGGTGCGCACCACGGGCCAGGCCCTGGCCGGGAACAGGTGCAAGTGGTCGCGCCCCATCGCCTTCAGCCGCGCGCCCTCGCGGCGGAGGCACAGCTGCACCCCGCCCATGTGCCGGACGTAGTCGTCGTGGCTGAAGGTGATGTGCAGGTCGGCCAGGCCGTTGCCAGAGGCCTTCAGCGCCCGGGCCAGGACCTCCGGCGGATCGAGCGGCAGGTCCGCCTGGGCGGCGCGCACGTCGGCGACGCGGACGTCCAGGGTCCTGAGGCGGGTCAGGATCTCGTAGCGGAACCCCAGTTCGCTGCGCGGGCGCCGGCCCTCGGTCCGTCCCTGGCGCAGGTAGTGCACGAACGGATTGACGCCGATGGCGGCGATGTCCGGATTGGCCTCCAGGTAGTCAACCACCGAGAAGTTGGGATTGGGATCGCGGCCCTCCCGCCAGCCTGAGACCAGGAAGTGCTCCAGGGGCTCCATGCCCGAGGTGGCCACATCGAGGTTGCCGGCCAGGTAGAAGGTCCGGTCGAACTCAGTCTCTGCCAGGCGATAGTCGGCGTCCTCCTCCCGCATCTCGATGAGCGCGGCGTTCCCGGGCTCCTCCGCTCGGCGGAACTTCCAGCGCGGCGGCGGGCGGCGGCCGTCGTTGACGTAGAGCCAGTCCGCGGCCCGGGCCGACGGGACCGCCTCGCGGCCTTCCCGCAGGCCCCGGGTCAGGAAGTGAAACAGCGGCTCGACGCCGGTCGCCTCGATGTCGGCGTTGGCCTCCAGGTAGGCGGCGGCCGAAAACCAGGGCGCGGGGTCGCGGCCCTGGCGCCAGCCCACCGTGGCGTAGTGGCGGATGAGATCCTCGCCCTCCAGGTCCAGGTCGCCGTTCATCGCCCGGTAGAAGTCCACGTCGAGGGCGGTGGAGACCACCCGATGGACCTCGTCATCTAGGGCCGGGACGGCCATGCCTATGTGATCCCCTTGCGCCGGCGTGAAGCGGCCTAGAGGGCTCTAGTGCGACAGATGCCGACGCCGATCAACCGCCACCCGGGCTTGCGGGCGCGGGCGAGCGCCCGTAGAGCCTGGGTGACCAGGCTGCGACGGAACCATGACGCCCCCTAAAGCCGCCACACGCGCCGCCTCGGCGACCGCCTACCTCGTGCTGGGCATGCACCGTTCTGGCACCTCGGCGGTGACCCAGTTGCTGGCCCTGGCCGGGACCCAGCTGCCGGCCAATGTGATGGCGGGCGATGAGCACAACGAGAAGGGCTATTTCGAGCCCTGGAAGATCGCCGTGCTCAACGACGAGCGGCTGCGCGCCGGCGGCGGCGCCTGGGACGACATCTTCGCCTTCCCGTTCCGCCCGCTACCCGCCGGGGAGGAGCGCGCCTGGACCGACCGAGCCAGGGACCTGATCCGCGACGAGTACGGCCCGGTCCCCTATCCGCTGCTCAAGGACCCGCGCGTCACCGTGCTGATGCCGCTCTGGCGGGCGGCGTTCAACGAGATGGGCGTGGGGATGCGCTGCGTGATCCCGGTGCGCGGCCCCCTCGCGGTGGCCGGATCGCTTGCGCGGCGGAACGGCTTTCCGGCGGAGAAGTCGGTGCTGCTGTGGACCGCCTACATGCTGGCCGCCGAGGCATACAGCCGCGACCTGCCGCGCGCCTTCGTGGGCTATGACGCCCTGCTCGCCGACTGGCGGGCGGAGACCGGCCGGATCGAGGCCGCGCTAGGCGCGCCGCTGCCGGCGCTGACGCCGCACGCCGAGAAGGCCATCGACCGCTTCCTGACGCCGGAGCTCCGGCACAACACCGGCGGCGGCGAGCTGGCGGCCCTGGGTTGGGCCGGGGAGCTGGCGGCGCCCGTGCAGGCCTGGTTCGAGGCCGCCGCGGCGGGCGAGCAGCCGGATCGCGCGCCGCTGGAGACGGCCGCCGCTGAACTCGCGCGCCGCCAGGCCGAGATGGGCCCGCTGGTGTCACCGATCACCCGCGACCACGACGCCGCCCGCGCCGAGTTGGCCGCCGTCGAGGTGAAACTGCGGGTGGCGCTGGAGCAGCGCGCGGCGCTGGAGACCCGCGTGCGGAGCGCAGAGCGCACCATCCTCGCCGCCGACCGGGCGCTGAACACCCTCCTGGCCGACAACTGACGCGGTGGGCGAGGCGCCAAACCAGCGGGCCGAGGCGCTGCTCGAGCGGTTCCCGAAGACGCGCCCGCCACTGCCGGAGAAGATCCAGGAGATCTACGCGCGCCAGTACAAGGAAAACCGCGAGGGCGGCAGCCGGGCGGCCTCGGCCTCGCAGCGGCTGGAGCGCTGGATGCACCGCCAGGTGGCCGCCGACGCCGCGGGTGGCGGGGCGACCCTGGAGCTCGGCGCGGGCACCCTGAACCAGCTGCCGTTCGAGCCGGACAGCGCGCCCTATGACGTGGTGGAGCCGTTCGCGGCCCTGTTCGAGGACTCGCCCCTGCGCGGCCGGCTGCGCGACGTTTTCGCCGACATGGCCGAGGTCCCGGCCGGCCGGCGCTACCGCCGGATCACCAGCGTGGCGGCCCTGGAGCACATCTGCGACCTGCCTCTGGTGCTGGCCCGCGCCGCGCGGCTGCTGGAGGAAGGCGGCCGGTTCCGCGCCGCGATCCCCGCCGAGGGCGGCCTGCTGTGGCGGCTGGGCTGGTCGCTGACCACCGGCCTGGAGTTCCGCCTGCGCCACGGCCTCGACTACGGCCTCTTGATGGCCCACGAGCACGTCAACGACGCCGCCGAGATCGAGACCCTGTCAGGCGCGGTGTTCCGGGACGTGAAGGTCAGGAGCTTCGGCCTGGGCCGCCAGCTCTCGCTCTACCGCTTCATCGAGGCCGCCGATCCCCGGCTGGATGTGGCCGCGGCGTGGGAGGCGAGGTTCGCTACCTAGGCGCCCTGCGGCTGAGGCGTGGGTCGACCGCGAAATAGAGCAGGCCGGCCAGGGCCGCCAGGTCGAGGAAGTAAAGGTAGCGGTAGTCGCAGGCCAGCGAGACCAGGAAGAAGCTGGCCGCGAAGCCCAGGGCCGCCAGCATCAGCCCGGCCATCGGCAGGTCCGCCGGATCGCGGCGCAGCAGCAGCAGGCCCCCCACCGCCAGCGCGATCGCCGCATAGGCCAGGTGCGAGAACACCGGCGTGTCCAGGAGCCAAGTGGCGTAGTTGTAGACCTGGATATCCGCCGGGTCCTTGCCCATGGCGACGCCCAGGGTCTCGGTGGCCTGCGGGTCGCCCTCCACGCCCACGCTCAGCGGCAGGCAACGGTCGATCACCGGGGTGAGGAAAACCCAGCGGAACACCTCCACGCGGTGGCGCAGGTAGAGGTCCGGCCGCTGCATGACCAGCTCGCTCCACTGGGCGGCCAGCTTGCGCTCGGAGATCTTGGCGATGGCGTCGGTGAAGCCGGCGTCCTGGGCGAGGAAATCCACCCGCTCGGCGGAATAGTAGCGCGGCGCGATGATGCGCAGCGAGGCCACGGCGGCCGGCGGCGCGGTCTTCTCAAGGGCGTCCAGGCGCACCTGGGGCTCCAGGGCGATCATGCCGAGGAGGTCGTAGTTCTGCAGGATGCGCACGCCCTTGCCCATGCCGTCGCCGGAGCCGTTCTTGGCGGAGGGCGGCGCCGGCGTGGCGTAGGTCCCCATGACCTGCATCGTCGCCAGCAGGACCAGGAGGCCGCAAAGACCCCAGCCCAGGCCCCGCCGCAGGGCGCCGCGAGCCGCGGTCCAGCCCAAGGCCACGCAGGCCACGGCGCCGACGATGATCCCGTTCTGACGGGTGAGCGCGGCGGCGGCCAGGAGCAGGAGGGCCGCCAGCAGCCACAGCCAGCGCCGGGCCTTGGAATTCCACACCGCCGCGGCGTGGGCGAGGCTGACCATGCCGGCCACCGCGAGGTTCGCGAAGAACACGTCCTTCCAGACGATCGCCTGGTAGATCACCAGCTGTGGGGTGAACACGATGGCCGCGGCCACCAGGGCGCCCAGCCAGGATACCTTGCCGCGCAGGGACGCGAAGGAGGCCAGGGCGCCGAACAGCAGCAGTGCGCTGGCCACCACATAGAGGCCCGTTCCCGCCACCACGGCGTCGAACACCCCCAGCACCCAGGAATAGAAGGCCGGCGCCCAGGTGATCCGCTGGTGGAACCGCCCCTCGGTGAGGCCGATGATGGAATCGTAGGTCAGGTGACCGGGCAGGTTCGCGGCCAACATCACCAGCAGGCCGGCGGCCAGGACGGCGAAGAACACCCGCTGGGCGATCAGATCAAATCCCGACCTCGGCATCGGCCCCCGCGCGACTCCCTGGCGTCCTGCGGCTAGGGTTAGGGCGGCGGCCGGGAATTGAGAAGCCGGAATCGCGGAGGGTCCATGGCCATCGTCTACGTCCTGGCCCATTTCGACGACGAGGTCGGCTGTCTGCCGATGATCCGCCGCGCCGCCCGGGCGGGACTGGACCAGCGCTTCCTCTACCTGGCCGATTACCGCAGCCCGCGCATGGCCGCCCGGCGGCTGGCAGAGACCCACGCCGCGCTGCGCGCCGAGGGGATCGGCCCGGACCGCATCGCGCACTTGGGGCTTGGGATCGAAGCCTGGGACGGGCGCCTGCACCACGCCCTGCCGGCCGCCTATGCGGCGCTGGACGCCGCGCTCGCGCGGATCGGCGCCGTGGAGCGCCTGGTCTCGCCGGCCTGGGAAGGCGGCCACATGGACCACGACATGTGCGCCTTGCTTGCGGTGCGATGGTCGCAGCGGAAAGGCGGCCTGCGGGTGGAGCAGTTCCCCTTCTACAGCGCCCAGGGACTTCCCTTCCCCCTGTTACGCGCCGTGGCGCCGCTGGCCGCCAATGGCCGGCGGGAGACCCTGGCCCTGACCGCGGCCGAGCGGCGGCGCTGGCTGGGGGCGGCGTTCCACTATCCGTCGCAGGCCTTCGCCTGGGCGGGCATCTGGCCGGCCCTGGCTTGGGGCGTCACGCGCCACGGCTTCGGCCTACAACGGCCCGATCCAGCGCGGGTGGACGAGCGGCCTCACGGGGGTCCGCTGTTCTACGAGCGGATGTTCCGCGTCCCCTATGAGGAGGTCCGGGCGGCGGCCGATGCGGGCCTGCCGGCGCCGCGACGATCAGGGGGCTAGGCGGCGAGGCTGTCGCGCCGTAGATTTCCCGGCGAGGGACGGCTCCTGGAGCTGTCGAGATGGGTCTCAAGGTATCGAAGGCGGTCCTACTGGCCGCTGGACTGGCTGTGGGCGCGGGGTCAGCCCAGGCCGCCGTCAAGCGTGCGCCCGCGCGCGCCGCGCCCGCATGGGTCATCACCCCCACCGACCAGGCCTGCCGCGCGGAGCTGGAGCTCACCGGCCGCTCCGGCGCCGTGGCCGAGGTCTCGCTGGAGTCGGACGGGGGGAGCATCGTCCTGCGCTTCGCCCGCGAGGAGGTCCCGGCCGTCGCCTTCCTGCCGATCCGCATCGACCAGAAGCCCTACGCCAACCTGGTGCAGCGCACCGAGGGCGCCACGGCGATCATGACGTTGAGCGAGGAGACGGTGGCGGCCCTGCGCAAGGGCTCGACCCTGCAGGTCGCCTGGCTGGCCGCCGAGCCCCTGGCCGCGCCGCTGGCCGGTTCCGAGCAGGGGCTGGTCGACCTGCGGATCTGCGGCGCCCAGGTGGCGGGCCAGCGCCGTGCCCGCGAGATGGCGCGCGAGGCCCAGCAGGCCCGCGCCGAGGCCGAGGCCCGCGCCAGGGCGCTGTCGGACGAGCAGCTGGCCGCCGCCAAGGCCCAGACCGCCGCCGCCGAGGCCGAGCGTCGCCGGGTGGCGGCGGAGGCGTCGCGGCTCGCCGCCGAGAGCGACCGGCTGGCCGCCGAGGCCCAGCGCCAGCGCGCCCTGGCCCAGGCCGAGGCGCAGCGGCGCGAGCAGGCGGCCTTCGCGGCCCGCTATGAGGACTACCAGCCGCCGCAGCGCTGGGCGCCCTATCGCGAGGCCGCGCCCTACCGCCAGCCGCAGCCCTATCGCGGCCGCGGCTATTACGACGACGACGAATACTACAACTGAGTGATCAGTCCTCGAACGGGGGCGGCAGCTGGCCGGACCTGAACAGGATGGTGGGGTTCTCGTCATAGTCGCCGAGCTCGGTGTCCGCGGTGATCGAGAAGGCCACCACGCCCAGGCGCAGGGGCCCCAGGCGCTCGGCCTTGCGGCGGGCCTCCTCGGCGGTCTTGCAGCCCACCTGGGGCTCGGGCTTCAGGGCCTTGCCGCGCCCGGCGACATAGGCCTGGACGATGTAGACGGTTTCCATGGGCATGCCGATGACACGCGCCGTAACGGCGGCGCGGTCAAGGGCGGGCGTGGAAAGCCTCCGTCAGACGTCAGGCGAGGGCGCGCCGGCGGCGCTGCCCACGCAGGGCCGCGCCGAGGCCGGTGAAGCCCATGATCAGCATGGCCCAGGTCGAGGGCTCGGGGATGCCGGGGGTTACCGGCCGCTCAAAGCCGCTGATGACCACGACCTGGTTGCCGCCGCCGAAGGTGGAAAACAGGAAGTCGCCGGTGAGCGGGTCGATGATCGCGCCCTCGGCGCCGCTGAGGCCGGTGAGGAAGTCGCGGCGGCTGGCCAGGACCAGGTTGCCGCTGGCGTCGATGTCATAGGCGCCCACGCTGCCGGTGCCGAATTCCGACAGCAGCACCTATCGACGCCGAAGCCGTCGTTGGCGCCGTCCACGTAGACGATGCCTTCCGGGCCCCGGCCGGGGGTGTTGATGTAGGTGACGGCGCCAATGTCGTAGGTGCCCGAGCCGTCCGCCGTCAGGGTCACGTCGTACCAGGTGCCGGCGCTGTAGCTGGCGATCTTGAAGCCGCCGGCGCCGTTGAAGCCGAGCGGCACGAACTGAAGCGTGCCCGTCGACGAGGCGATCCCTTCCGCGGTCAGGTCGATGATCTTGTCAGGGCTGGCGCTGCCCGGCTTGAACTGCAGCAGGGTGTTGTTCGAAAAGGTGGTGGCGAACAGCACGCCGCCGGGGCCGTAGGCCAGGCCACCGTCGATGTACGGCGCGTCCGCGAACGCGCTGGAAACACCGTCGAAGCCGATGATGTGGTTGTTGCCGTCCCGCAGCACGTCGATCATCCGGATCACGCCGGAGCCGCCGTTGGCCGCGCCGCCGATCAGCAGGGTGTTGTTGTCGAGGAAGGTGAGGCCGCCGAGGTTGGCGGGGATGCCGCTCGGAGTGCCCAGGGTGGTGCAGCTGTAGTCCGCCGCGAAGGCGGCGCCGAAGTTGATCCCCGCGCCGCAGGGCGCCGCCTGGGCGGCTGTTCCGGCCAGCATGAGGGCCGCGACGGCCGCGCTCGCGGCGAGAGTCTTGAGAGTGCGCATGGAAGCCCCTTTCCACCGTCCCTCCGCCGACCCGTCGGGACATCCTTTCCCCAAGGTGATGCTCAACGTGGCGTTAAGCAACCGGACTCTCGCGAGACGCGAACGCGACTCTACTCGGCGGGGTCCTTGAAGCCCTGCGGCTGATCCGCCAGCTGGATCAGATACTGTCCGTACTGGCTCTTGGCCTGCCCCCCCGCGATCTCCAGCAGCTGCGCCCGGTCGATCCAGCCGTGGTGGTAGCAGATCTCCTCCAGGCAGCCGATGCGCAGGCCCTGGCGCTGCTCGAAGGTGCGGATCAGTTCGCCGGCCTGGATCAGGCTGTCGTGGGTGCCGGCGTCCTCCCAGGCGAAGCCGCGGCCCAGTTGCTCCACATAGAGCTCGCCCGCCTCCAGATAGAGCTGGTTAAGCGAGGTGATCTCCAGCTCGCCGCGGGCCGAGCGGGTGAGCGTCTTGGCCAGCTCAGAGGCGCGGCCGTCATAGAAATAGAGGCCGGTGACCGCCAGGTTGGAGCGCGGCTTGCTGGGCTTCTCCTCGATGTTGAGCGCCCGGCCTTCGGCGTCCATCTCGACGACGCCATACCGCTCGGGGTCATGAACGGGATAGGCGAAAACGGTGGCGCCCTTGGCGCGGCTGTCGGCCGACTTCAGCATCTTCGAAAAATTCTGACCGAAGAAGATGTTGTCGCCCAGGATCATCACGCTGGGCTCGCCGGCCACGAAGTCCTCGCCCAGCAGGTAGGCCTCGGCCAGGCCGCCCGGCGTCGGCTGGACCACATATTCGAACCGCACGCCGAGCTTCGAGCCGTCGCCCAGCAGCCGCTGGAAGCCGGACTGGTCCTCAGGGGTGGTGATGATCAGGATCTCGCGCACGCCGGCCAGCAGCAGCACCGACAGCGGATAGTAGATCATCGGCTTGTCGTAGACCGGCAGGAGCTGCTTGGACACCGCGATGGTCAGGGGGTGCAGTCGGGTGCCGGCGCCGCCCGCCAGGATGATTCCGCGCCTCATCTCGTTCCTCTCAGGCCTGCGCCTTCAAATCGGCCACGATCTCGGCCAGGGCCTCGCGCCAGGGCCGGGGCGTGACCCCATAGACCTGCTCCAGCCGCCTGGTGTCCAGCGTCCCACGAAGCGGGCGCCTGGCGGGCGAGGGCCGGTCGGCCGTCGCGATGGCGCCGACCTCGGGCGCCTGGGCGCCCAGCGCAATCTCGAACACCCCTTGGGCGAATCCACGCCAGCTCACCTCGCCCGCATTGGCGAAGTGGTGGACGCCGAACAAAGGGTCGCCGGCCGGGGCGGCCGCCAGGCGCGGGGCCTGGGACAGCACGAAGGCCGCCAGGTCGGCGGCGGCGGTGGGGCGGCCGAACTGGTCGTCGACCACGTTCAGCGGATTCCCCTCGCCCGCCAGCCGCAGCATGGTCTTGACGAAATTCTTGCCATGGGCGGAGACAACCCAGGAGGTGCGCAGCACCAAGGCGCGCGGACAGGCCGCCAGCACCGCGCGCTCGCCCTCCAGCTTGGTCAGGCCATAGGCGTTGGGGGGCCCGACGGGATCGTCCTCCACATAGGGAGAGCCCTTGTCGCCGGCGAAGACATAGTCGGTGGAAAAGGTGACCATGGCCGCACCGACCTCGGCGCAGGCGGCGGCGATGGCGCCCGGGGTCTGCGCGTTGACGGTGCGGGCCAGGGCGGTCTCGGTCTCGGCCAGGTCCACGGCGGTGTAGGCGGCGGCCAGGACGACCAGGTCGGGCCTCAGCTCCCGCACCCCGGCCGCGCAGGCGGCGGGATCGGCAAGGTCGGCCTGCGCTCGCGACAGGGCGGTGACCGCGACGTCGTGGGCGGGCGCCTGGCGCAGGAGTTCGAGCCCCACCTGGCCGGTGGTCCCGAACTGCAGGACGCGGAGGCTCATCCCTTGACGAGGCCCAGGCGCTCGGAATGGAAGCCGCGCTGGCGGATGCCCTCCACCCAGTCGGCGTTCTCCACGTACCAGCGCACGGTGTCCTCCAGGCCGGCCTCCAGCGGCATGCGCGGGGTCCAGCCCAGTTCCTTCTCCAGCTTGGAGGCGTCGATGGAGTAGCGGAAGTCATGGCCCGGGCGGTCGGTGACGAAGGAAATCTTCTTGTCGTGCGCTTCGTTGGCCGGGGCGAATTTGTCCAGGTGGGCGCAGAGGATGCGGACCACCTCGATGTTGCGCTTGGTGGCGTCGCCGCCGATGCAATAGGTCTCGCCGAGGCGGCCCTTCTGGAGCACCAGCAGCAGGGCCTCGGCGTGGTCGTCCACGTGCAGCCAGTCGCGCACCTGGCGGCCGTCGCCATATACGGGGATGGTCTTGCCCTCCAGCGCCCGGGTGATCACCGTCGGGATCAGCTTCTCGGGGAATTGGTAGGGGCCGTAGTTATTGGAGCAGTTGGTGAGCACGACCGGCAGGCCGTAAGTACGCGCCCAGGCCCGGGCCAGGTGGTCGGCGCCGGCCTTGGAGGCCGAATAGGGCGAGTTGGGGTCGTAGGGGGTGTCCTCGGTGAAGTCTCCGTCCTCGCCGAGCGCCCCGAACACCTCGTCGGTGGAGATGTGGTGGAAGCGGAAGGCCGCCCTGGCCGCATCGTCCAGGCCGTTCCAGTGGGCGCGGGCCGCTTCCAGCATCACCGCCGTGCCCATGACGTTGGTGCGCACGAAGTCGATCGGGCCTTCGATGGCGCGGTCGTTGTGGCTCTCCGCCGCCAGGTGCATCACCGCATCGGGCCGGTGGCGGGCGAAGATCGCCGCCACCCGGGGCGCGTCGCAGATATCGGCCTGTTCGAAGGCGTAGCCGGGATCGGCGGCGACCGAGGCCACGTTCTCGAGGTTGGCGGAATAGGTCAGGGCGTCGAGGTTGACCACCTGATGGCCGTCGGCGATCGCCCGGCGCACCACCGCCGAACCGATGAATCCGGCCCCGCCTGTCACAAGGATTTTCATGCAGACGCCTCTTACAGTGAAACCGGCCCCGCTCAAGGGTGGCGAAGGCTTGAACCCGCGGCCGATCTCGGCCAATCCCCGCCGGCTTTAGCTGTCAGGCGTTAGGGAAGCCTTTTCATGGCCGATGACGCCAAACTCGCGGGCCGCGCGCCGCGCGACCTGACCACCGGGCCGGTGGGCCGCACCCTGGTGGCCTTCTCGCTGCCCGTGCTGGGCGCCAATGTGCTGCAGTCGGTGAACGGGTCGGCCAACGCCATCTGGGTCAGCCACGTGCTGGGCGAGGCGGCGCTGACCGCCACGGTGAACGCCAACCAGATCTTCTTCCTGCTGGTGGGGGCGGTGTTCGGCCTGACCATGGCCGCCAACATCCTGATCGCCCAGGCCATCGGGGCCAGGGACCCGGCCGCCGCCAGGAAGGTGGCGGGGACGGCCACCAGCTTCTTCGTGGTCTTCGCCGTGGTGGTGGCGATCGCCGGCGCCGCCCTGACGCCGCACATCCTGACCCTGATGGCCACCCCGCCCGACGCCAAGGCCGACGCCATCGCCTACCTGCGGGTGATGTTTCTGGCGATCCCGTTCATCTACGTCTTCACCTTCCTGATGACGGCGCTGAGAGGGGTGGGCGATTCCCGGACGCCCTTCTACTTCTCGCTGCTGTCCGTGGCCCTGGACATCACCCTGAACCCGCTGCTGATCATCGGGGTGGGGCCTTTCCCCCGGCTGGGGGTAGCCGGCGCCGCCACCTCAACCCTGGTGGCCCAGGCGGTCACCCTGGCGGCGATGTTCGTCCACCTATATCGCAAGGGCTCGGTGATCGTGATCCGCCCCTCGGAGTGGCGGCTGCTGATCCCCGACCTGCGGATCGTCACCACCCTGTGGGCCAAGGGCCTGCCGATGGCGTTCCAGATGATCGCCGTCAC
>CANJKG010000002.1 GCA_947474775.1 Caulobacteraceae bacterium
ACCGTCGCGCGCCGACGGCGCGACGCTGCTCCACATGATCATGATCAACCTGCCCACCCAGGCTTATGAGCGGCTAACCTCGCCGCACATGCGGCCGGCCCTGGTCAGCTACCCCAAGCAGGACACGCGTTAGGCGCGCGGCTTACGCCTGGAGCGTGGCTTCCAGGAATGCCGTCGCCTCGATCCAGGACAGGTGCGCGAGCTGCGGGTCGTAGCGGACGCCGGGGATGTCGGCGCGGGTCCCGCTTTCCGGGTCGGTGAAGGCGTGCATGGCCTGGCTGTAGGTGGTCAGGCGCCAGTCGACGCCGGCCCCTGTCATTTCCCGCTGGAAAGCCTCCACATGGGCCGGCGGCGCATAGGGGTCCTGCGCCCCGGTGATCGCCAGGACCTTCGCCTTCACCGCCCCGGACTGGGCTGGCATGGCGGTCTCCAGGATGCCGTGGAAGCTCACCACGCAGGCCAGGTCGAGTCCGCCGCGGGCCATCTCCAGCACGCACCGTCCGCCGAAGCAGTAGCCGATGGCGGCGATCCGCGCCGTGTCCGTCCCCTCAACGGTCCGCGCCGCGGCGTAGGTGGCGAGCACCCGCTCGCGCAGCAGCTTCGGATCGTCCTTCAGGACGTGGTGCATGGCCCGGCGGGCCGCCTCGTCCGGCAGGGCGCCGTACATGTCGGTGATGACGGCCACATAGCCCATGCCGGCCAGCTCCAGGGCGCGCTCGCGTATCTGGCGGCCGATCCCCAGGGCGTTGTGCATCACCATGACCATGGGGTGCGGGGCGTCGCCCTCCGGAAGCGCCACCTGTCCATGCAGGGTCACGTCGCCATGGGCGTAGTCGAAGGCGCGCAGCTCGCTCATGAACCTTCCCGAATCGAAGATCGTCCCGAGGCGCGAGCATAGAGGCTGGCGCGCCCGGATCGAACCGGATCGTCAGGCGGCCTTCTTCGGCTTCCTGGCCTTCTTGGCCTCGGCCTTCGCCTTCTTGCCGGCCTTCGCGGGCGAGGGGTCGAGCGCCGCCTCGCCGCCGCGCACCAGGTCGCGGAGCAGGCCCGCCAAGGCCTCTCGCCGGCGCCCGCCCGAGAGCAGCTTCATCAACCGTCCGTCCACCGCCGCCATTCGCGGCGCGGCCTCGGCCAGCACCGCCTGGCCCTGTTCGGTCAGTCGCACCGCGTTGGCGCGACCGTCGGTGGCCGACCGCTCGCGCTCCAGCAGCCCCTTGGCCATCATCCGGGCGGCCATGTCGGCCAATGTCGAGCGGTCGATGCCGGTGATCCGCACCAGGTCGGTCTGGTTGGCGCCTTCGTGGGCGGCGGCGGCGGCCAGCACCGCATACTGACGCTGGGTGATCGCGCCGCGTCCGAACTCCTCGGCGTAGAGATCGAGCGCCAGCTGCAGCGCCCGGTGCAGGAGCTGGCTCGGCGACTTCTCGAGCGCCGCGACCCGCCCCTTCTCCGTCTTGCCCTTGGCCATCCACACCCCCGGCTGGAATATGCTCGGGCCCGCATAACAAGACATTGCGACGTTTAAACGACGGACCTTCCGTGTGCGGCCCTACTCCTCCGGCGGCGGAGGCGGCGGCAGATCCTTGACCTCCAGATACTTCATCAGCAGCGGTAGCTGGGTCGCCACGAAGACCAGGGTCAGGATGGTCAGGCCGAACGATTTGAACGCCACCCAGGTCTCCTCGCTCTGGGTGCGCCAGACCGCTTCATTGACCAGGGCGAGGCCCACATAGAACATCCCGAACCGCACCGTCAGCTTGCGCCAGACGTCCTCCGGCAGGGCCAGCGCCTCGCCCAGCAGCAGCTTCAGCGGATTGCGCCTCATCGCCACCCCACCTAGCAGGATCGCCGCCAGGATCAGGTTCACCACCGTGGGCTTCACCTTGAGGATCCGCGGATCGTCGAAGATCAGGGTGAGGCCCCCGAACACCGCCGCCATCAGCCCAACGAACAGCGGCAGGGGCGCCAGGCGCCGCTCCACCACCGCGCCGACGATCACCGAGATCACCGAGGCGACGACAATGGCCGCTGTCGCCTTCATGAAGTCCCGCCCGCCGAAGAAATAGACCACCGCGAACGCGATGGGCGGGAAGTAGTCGACGAAGTAGCGGACCCACTTGCGGCCTCTATCGGTCATTTCGGCTCATCCTCAAGGCCCACCAGGGAGCGGGCGAAGGCCCGCGCGTTGAACGGCTGCAGGTCGTCGATGCCTTCTCCCACCCCGATCAGCTTGATCGGCGAGTCGGAGGCCTGCGCCACCGGCACCAGAACGCCGCCACGGGCGGTGCCGTCCAGCTTGGTCATGACGATGCCGGAGACGCCGATCTGGTTGCCGAAGATGTTCTCCTGGGCCAGCGCATTGCGGCCCACGGTGGCGTCCAGCACCAGAAGGGTCTCGTGCGGCGCGTCCGGATCGAGCTTCTTCACCACGCGGATGATCTTGTGCAGCTCGTCCATCAGCCCCTGCTTGTTCTGCAGCCGCCCGGCGGTGTCGATCAGCACCACGTCGTGGCCTTGCGCCTTGGCCCGCTCCAGGGCCTCGAAGGCGAGGCCCGCCGCGTCGGAATTGATCGGGCGGCTCATGAAGTCGGCGCCGGCCCGGTCGGCCCAGACCTTGAGCTGCTCCACGGCGGCGGCGCGGAAGGTGTCGCCGGCCACCACCATCACCTTGGCGCCCTTGTCCCTCAGGTCGGCGGCGATCTTGCCCAGCGTCGTGGTCTTGCCCGAGCCGTTCACCCCGATGAACAGGACGACGTAGGGGCGGGGTCCCGACAGCGGGTCGAATTCGCCCTCGCGGGCGGCCAGCTCGTCGCCGATCGCCTGCGCCAGGGCCTCCTTGATCTCCTCCTCGCCGATCTGCTTGCCGAACCGCTCCTCGGCGAAGCGGGCGGTGATGCGGGCGGCCGAGTGCGGGCCGAGGTCGGCCTCGATCAGCATCTCCTCCAACGCGTCGAGCCGGGCCTGGTCCAGCGGCGCCCGGGCCACGAAGACCTGGGCGATCTGCTCGCCGACCTGCTTCGAGGATTTGGTAAGCCCCTCGGTGAGGCGCTGGAACCAGCCGCGTTTGGGTTCTGCCATGGGCCGGCTTCTAGCGACTGGCTTGCGCGCCGTCACGGGGGACCGCATCAAGGGCGGATGGAGCCGCTCGAGACCGCCCTGACCGTGCTCGACTACGCCGCCGTGGCCGTGTTCGGCGCTTCGGGCGCCCTGGCTGCGGCGCGGGCCAAGCACGACATCATCACCTTCGGCTTCTTCGCCGCGGTCACCGGCGTGGGCGGGGGCACGTTGCGCGACCTGCTGATCGACGCCCCGGTGTTCTGGGTGGCGCGGCCGGAATATGTGATCGTCTGCCTGGCCGCCGCCCTGGCCATCTGGATCCTTGGCTGGGCCCAGGGGCGCGAGCGGCTGCTGCTGTGGCTGGATGCGCTGGGCATGGCCGCCTACGCCGTCGTCGGCGCGCTGAAAGCGATCTCGCTCGGCGTGCCGCCGTTTTCCGCGGTGATCATGGGCGTGCTCACCGCCAGCTTCGGAGGCGTGATCCGCGACGTCCTGGCCCACCAGCCCTCGGTGCTTCTGCGCCGCGAGCTCTATGTGACCCCGGCGCTGCTAGGGGCGGCGGTATTCGTGGTGCTGAACGGAATGGACATGCCGCCGGCGGTAAGCGGGGGCGCGGGCTTCCTGGCGGCCTTCGCGCTCAGGGCCGGGGCTATCCTGTTCGGCTGGCAGATGCCGGGCTTCCCCGGCCGCGCGCCGCCAGGCCCCTAATCGTCCGGATGCTGGCGCGAGGCCACGGCGGCGAAGCCGTCCCCGGCGCTCTGGCCGGCCTCGGACTTCCATTCCGGCAGGTCGCCCAGGTTGTCCACGAAGGCCAGCTTGTCGGGGAAGATCAGCTGGGTGGTGGGTGCGGCCTGCGCCGGGGCGTCGAGGGCGCCGATCATCACCCCGATGCTACCCTTCGATTCGAAGCTCAGCGGCGTGCCGCAGGCGTCGCAGAACCCGCGCTGCACGGTCTCCGAGCTCCGGAAATAGGCCGGCGGCCGGGTGGTCCAGACCAGGCCGTGGGCGTCCACATACGGCCCGAAGAAGCCGCCGGTGGCCTTCTGGCACATGCGGCAGTGGCAGATGCTCGATGCGCCGAGCCGTTCGGCCGAGAACCGCACCGCCCCGCACTGGCATCCGCCGGTGATGCTCATGCCGCCTCCAGCACCTTGAGCTGCGCCAGGGCGCGCTTGCCGTCGTGGCCGGTGACGGTGAAGGGCGCGATTTCGCCCACCCGCGCCTCGCCCACGAAGGCAACCTCCGTGAAGTCGGCGGCGCGCGCCACGCCTGGCCGCTCCACCAGGGCGTCCAGCGTCCTGCCGGCTTGGCGGTCCAGGTGGCGGGCAAGCGCGGCTTCGCCCGCCTCGCGCAGGCGGCGCGCCCGGTCCTTGACCACGGTGCGGGGCAGCTGCGGCATCCGCGCGGCCGGCGTTCCGGGGCGCGGGCTGAACGGAAACACATGCAGGAAGGACAGACCCGCCTCCTCCACCAGCCGCAGGGTGTTCTCGAACATCGCCTCGGTCTCGGTGGGGAAGCCGGCGATCAGGTCGGCGCCGAAGGCCACGTCCGGGCGGACGGCGCGGACCTCGGCGGCCAGCTGCAGGGCGTCGGCGCGGCTGTGGCGGCGCTTCATCCGCTTGAGGATCATGTCGTCCCCGGCCTGCAGCGACAGGTGCAGGTAGGGCGCGAGGCGAGGCTGCTCGGCGAGGCACCGCAGCAGGTCGGGGTCGATCTCCGCCGCATCGATGGACGACAGCCGCAGGCGCTCCAGCTCCGGGACCAGCCGCAGGATGCGCGCCACCAGCTGGCCAAGCGTAGGCGCGCCCGGCAGGTCGGCGCCCCAGCTGGTGATGTCCACCCCGGTCAGCACCACCTCGCGATAGCCCTGGGCGGCCAGACGCCGCACCTGCTCGACGATCTCGCCGGCCGCCGCCGAGCGGGAATTCCCCCGCCCATAGGGGATCACGCAGAAGGTGCAGCGGTGGTCGCAGCCGTTCTGCACCTCCACATAGGCCCGCGCCCGGTCCTTCAGTCCGTCGATCAGATGGCCGGCGGTCTCGCGCACGCTCATGATGTCGTTGACCCGCACCCGGGCCGGCGCCGCCTGCGGAGCATAGGCGCCGGGGGCGGACTTCTCGGCGTTGCCCAGCACCAGGTCCACCTCGGCCATGCCCGCGAAGGCGGCGGGATCGATCTGGGCCGCGCAGCCGGTGACGATCAGTTTGGCGCCCGGCCGCTCGCGCCTGGCCTTGCGGATCGCCTGGCGCGCCTGCCGCACGGCCTCGCCGGTCACCGCGCAGGTGTTGAACACCACCGCGTCGGCAAGCCCGTCCTCGGCCGCTCGCGCACGGATCACCTCGCTCTCGTAGGCGTTGAGGCGGCATCCGAAGGTGACGACCTCGACCCCGCTCACGGCAGTTCGCCCGCGAAGTCCACGGCCGCGGGGCCGGTCATGATCACGTGGTCGTCGTCGCGCCAGTCGATGAACAGCTCGCCGCCGTCCAGCTCCAGGGTGGCGGCGCGGTCGGTCAGTCCACGGCGGGCGGCCGCCACCAGGGCCGCGCAGGCGCCGGTGCCGCAGGCCTTGGTGAGGCCGGCGCCGCGCTCCCACACCCTAAGGCGGATGCGGTCCTTGGCCTTGACCTGGGCGAAGCCGACGTTGGCCTTCTCCGGGAAGATCGGCAGGCGCTCGACCATGGGCCCGATCAGGTCGATGGCCACGGCGTCCACATCGGGGACGAAGAACACCACGTGCGGATTGCCCATGGAGACCGCGGCCGGCGCGCCGAGGTCGTCGCCGTTCTGGTCGGTGAGGCGAAGGGCGAGTTCGTTGGTGTCCTGTTCGACCTTCAGCGGAATCTCCCGCCAGTCGAGGCGGGGCTTGCCCATGTCGACGCTCACCAGCCGCTCGCCGGCGCGGGATGCGGTGAGGCGGCCGGCCTTGGTCTCGATGGCCACCTCGTCCTTCTCGCCCGAGGCCATCAGCAGCCAGCCCACGCAGCGGGTCCCGTTGCCGCAGGCCGAGACCTCCTCGCCGTCGGCGTTCCAGAACCGCACCGTGGCGTCGGCGCCCTGCGCGGGCTCGATGACGATCAGCTGGTCGCAGCCGATCCCGCTCTTGCGATCGGCGATCGCGCGCACCTCCGCCGCCGTGGGCGCGAAGGGGGCGGAGCGCGCCTCGACCACGACAAAGTCGTTGCCGAGGCCGTTCATCTTGAGGAAAGGCCGGCTCATTGGCCGGCTATATAGGGGAAAGGCGGCTCCGGCGCACGCGGCCGCGCTCTTAGACGTCCTTCAGCAGGTCGGCCAGCAGGCGGCCCTCGGCGGCGCGGTTCGAGCCGGCCCGCCAGGCGACCACGATCTCGCGGCTGGGATGGTCGGCGTCGATGGGGCGCACCGTCACCGGCGCGGCCTCCGCCAGGCCGGCGTCCACCGCCATCGCCGGCAGGAAGCTGACCCCCAGGCCCGAGCCCACCATCTGCACCAGGGTCGGCAGGGAGGTGGCGGCGAAGGTCTCCTCCTCCGACGTGCCCCTTGGCGGGCGCAGGCCGCAGGCCGCGAGCGCGTGCTCGCGCAGGCAGTGGCCGTCCTCCAGCAGGATCAGGCCCTCGCGCTCCAGGGCCTCAGGTGTGGCCGAGCTTTCCAGGGTCAGGGGGTGGCCGTTGGGGATCGCCGCCAGGAGTTCGTCGTCGGAGACGTGGGCCCAGTCCAGGCCGGCCATGTCGTAGGGCAGGGCGATGAGGGCCGCGTCCAGCTGGCCGGCCTTGAGCAAGGCGATCAGCCGGTGGGTCAGGTCCTCGCGCAGGAACAGCCGCAACTTGGGGAACCTGTCGCGCATCGCCGGCAGGGCGCGCGGCAGCAGGAAGGGCGCGATGGTCGGGATCACGCCCAGCCGGAACCGGCCGGTGAGCGGTTGGCCGGCGTTCTTGGCCGCCTCGATCAGTTCCTCGGTCTCGTTGAGGATCACGGTGGCGCGCCGCAGGGCCTCTTCGCCCACCGCCGTGAGGATCACGCCGGAGCGGGCGCGGTCCACCACCGGCGCGCCCAGGCACCGCTCCAGTTCCTGGATGCCGGCCGACAGGGTTGGCTGGGTGACGTGCGCGGCGTCCGCCGCCTTGCCGAAGCCGCCGTGTTCGGCCAGCAGCTTGAGATATTGCAACTGTCTGAGTGTCGGGAGCATGTGGACTATATAGACCCACTCTATGCAAATTCCAAAAACTATCGATTAGGCTTCGGGGGGACGCGCCCCTATCTCAGCTGCGACGGCGCGGCCCTCCCCAAACCCGCGCGTCATCAGCAAGAGGTACTGAGAATATGATTGGCGTTGGCGAGACCCTGCCGGACTTCAAGGTCGTGGGCGTGAAGCCCAAGTTCAACCGTCACGAGGAGAATGGCGAGAGCGCCTTCGAGACGGTCACCAAGACGAGCTTCCCGGGGAAGTGGAAGGTGATCTTCTTCTATCCCAAGGACTTCACCTTCGTGTGCCCCACCGAGATCGCCGAATTCGCCAAGCTGAACCCGCAGTTCGAGGAGCGCGACGCGGTCGTCCTGGGCGGCTCCACCGACAACGAGCACTCCAAGCTCGGCTGGCGGCGCGAACACCCCGACCTCAACAGCCTGGCGATCTGGAACTTCGCCGACAGCGGCGGCGCCTTCGCCCGTGCGCTGGGCGTTCTGGACGAGTCCGAAGGTGTGGCGCTGCGGGCCACCTTCGTTGTCGATCCGAACAACGTCGTGCAGCACATCTACGTCAACAACCTCAGCGTTGGCCGCAACCCGGCTGACACCCTGCGGGTGCTGGACGCCCTGCAGACCGACGAACTGTGCCCCTGCAACCGCGCCGTCGGCGGCGACACCCTGAAGGCCGCCTGAGGCCTGTGTTCGGGGGAGCTTCGGCTCCCCCGGCCATCTGAAAGATCTGGAGAACTGCCATGTCCCTCGACGCCCTGCGCGAGACCCTTCCCGCCTACGCCAAGGACCTTAGCCTCAACCTCTCGAGCCTGGCCTCAGAGACGGTGCTGGGCGACCAGCAGAAGTGGGGCGCCTTCGTCGCCGCCGCCTATGGCGTGGGCGTGCCGGCGGTCGTCCAGGCGGTGAACGCCCAGGCGGCGGAAGCGGGCCTGTCCGAGGAAGCGGCCACCGCCGCCAAGGCCGCCGCCGCGATCATGGGCATGAACAACGTCTACTACCGCTCGCTGCACCTGATCTCGAACCCCGAGTACAAGATCCTTCCGGCCCGGCTGCGGATGAACATCATGGCCAACCCTGGCGTGGACAAGGCCGACTTCGAGCTGTGGTCGACGGTGGTCTCGGCGGTGAACGGCTGCGGCATGTGCCTGGATTCCCACGAGGCCGAACTGAAGCGGCACGGGGTGTCGGCCCAGCAGGTCCAGGCGGCCCTGCGCATCGCCGCCGTGGTCAACGCGGTGAGCCGGGTGGTGGCGGCGGAGATGGCCGCCGCGGCCTGATCCGCACCTGTCATCCGCCCAGCCGAACGCCGCCTCAGGCCGCTTCGAAGCTGAGCGGCGCGCCCCAGAAGGTCTCCACCAGGCCGTGCTGGGCGCCCGGCTTGCCGGTGGTCAGGAACCGCCGACCGCCGCCCTTTCCCGCGTCGTACTCCGGATGCCGCTCCAGATAGCGCGCCAGCGCATCCGCCGTGGCCTGCGGCTGGTGGATCAGCGGCGTGCCGGGCGGCAGGGCGACGCGGAACAGGTCGGCGGTGATCTCGTAGTGGGTGCAGCCCAGGATCGCCCTGTCCGGCGGCCGGCCGATGCGCTTGGTCAGGGCCGCCACATGGCCCCCGATCTCGGCGGCGAGGAGGTCGGCGCCCGCGCCCTCCTCGATCATCCGCGCCAGGTTGGGGCAGGGCTCGGAGAACACCGCCACGTCCTGCCGGCGCTTGTCGATCTCGATCTCATAGACCCGGCTGCCCGCGGTGGCCGGGGTGGAGAACACCGCCAATATGTCCAGCTTCTCCACCTTGTCGCCCCGCCGCTCGGCCTCGTGCTCCCAGGGCAGGCCGGTGGCCGCCTCTATGGTTGGCACGATGATCCCCAGAACGTTCAGCGCCCGGCCCTTCCGGCGTCGATAGCCCGGCAGCCAGGTCTGCTGCAGGCGCCTGAGCGCGATGCCTGAGGCGGTGTTGCAGGCCAGCACCACCAGGTCGCAGCCGGCGTCGAACAGCTGCTCGCAGCCCGCCCGTGTGAGGTCGACGATCTCCTCGCCGGGCCGCCCGCCATAGGGCGCATTGGCCTGGTCGGCGAGATAGACGAGGTCGGCCGCCGGGAACCGCTCCACCAGCGCGCGGTGGACGGTCAGTCCGCCAACTCCCGAATCGAACGCCCCGATGGCCATGCCTTAAGGGTTAGAGCGCGTCGCGGCCGGTGGACAAGCCGCTGGCGCGTCTTTCCCAGGCGCCACACAAAGGCCGGATGACGCCTCCAGTCTCGGAAACATCATGCAACGACGCAGCTTCCTCGCGGGTTCGGCGGCCATGACCGCCCTGCCGCTCACTCCCACCGCCGCCGCCGCGCAAGGCGACTTGTTCATGCTGGCGCCCTGGTCCGGTCCCTTCGACGGGGTCCCGCCCTTCGACAGGGTCAAGGCCGCCGACCTGCAACCGGCGCTGGAGGCCGGCATGGCCCTGGAGCTGGCCCAGATCGCCGCCATCGCCGACAATCCCGCCGCGCCCACCTTCGACAACACCATCGCGGCCCTCGAGGACTCCGGCCGCCCCAAGTACCGCGCGGAGGTGATCTACGGCATCTGGACCAGTACGCTCTCGACGCCCGAGGTCCAGGCCGCCGAGAAGGCCATCGAGCCGAAGCTCGCCGCACACGCCGACAAGATCCTGCAGAACGGCAAGCTCTTCGCCCGCATCGCGGCGGTCTACGACGCCCGCGAGACCTTGCGGCTGACGCCCGAGCAGCAGCGGCTCACCTGGCTGCACTGGAACCGCTTCGTGCGCGCCGGCGCCAGGCTGGAGCCCGCCGCCAAGGCCCGGGTGGCGGCGATCAACGAGGAGCTGGCCGGCCACTTCACCACCTTCAGCCAGAACCTGCTGGCCGACGAGGCTGACTATGTCCTCTACCTGAAGACCGACAACGAGCTGTCGGGACTGCCGGACGACCTGCGGGCCGCCGCCGCGGCCGCCGCCAAGGACCGCGGACGGCCCGGCGAGTACGCCATCCTCAACACCGCCTCCTCCGCCGATCCGTTCATGACCTACGCCGACGCCCGCGACCTGCGAGAGAAGGTCTGGCGGACCTTCTACAGCCGCGGCGACAACGGCGGGGCGCACGACAACAACGCCGTCATCCGCCAGATCCTGAAGCTGCGCGCCGAGCGGGCGAAGCTGATGGGCTTCCCAACCCACGCCCACTGGAAGCTGGCCAACAACTCCATGGCCAATACGCCGGAGGCGACCATGGACCTGATGATGCGGGTCTGGCCGTCGGCCATCGCCCGGGTCCGCGAGGAGGTGGCCGAGATGCAGGCCATCGCCGACAGCCAGAAGAAGGGCCTGACCCTCGAGCCCTGGGACTACCGCTACTACGCCGAGAAGGTCCGCGCCGCCCGCTACGATCTGGATATGAACGCGGTGAAGCCGTACCTGCAGCTGGAGAAGCTGCGCGAGGGCATGTTCTGGACCGCCGGCCAGCTCTACGGCTTCAGATTCACGCCTGTGTCCAGCCTGCCCGTGCAGCACCCGGACGTCCGCGTCTGGGAGGTGAAGCGCGGCGCCGAGCACGTGGGCCTGTGGTGGTTCGACCCCTATGCGCGCGCCGGCAAGCGCTCCGGCGCCTGGATGAGCGACTACCGCGCCCAGGAGGCCTTCAGGGGCAAGGTCACGCCGATCGTCTCCAACAACTCCAACTTCGTGAAGGGCGCGCCGGGCGAGCCTGTGCTGATCTCCTGGGACGACGCGGTGACCATGTTCCACGAGTTCGGCCACGCCCTGCACGGCCTGAATTCCGACGTGGTCTATCCGTCGCTGTCGGGGACCAACGTGTTCCGCGACTATGTGGAGTTCCCCAGCCAGGTGAACGAGCACTGGCTGCCGTCGCCAGAAGTGCTCAACCGCTTCGCCCTGCACCATAAGACCGGCGCGCCGATACCCCAGGCGCTCGTCGACAAGATCGCCAAGGCCCACACCTTCCGCAAGGGCTTCGACGTCACCGAATACCTGTCGGCGGCGCTGATCGACATGAAGCTGCACCTGGCCGGCGACGCCGACATCGACCCCGACGCCTTCGAGCGCGAGGAGTTGGCCAGGCTCGGCATGCCGCGCGAACTGCCCATGCGCCACCGCACGCCGCAGTTCCACCACGTCTTCTCGTCCGATGGCTATTCGGCCGGCTACTATTCCTACCTCTGGGCCGAGACCCTGGCGCTGGACGCCTTCGAGGCCTTCACCGAGGCCGGCGGACCCTGGGACAAGGCGGTGGCCAAACGCCTGCACGACCACATCATGTCGGCGGGTAACACCGTCGATCCGGCCCAGGCCTACCGCAACTTCCGTGGCCGCGATCCTGACGTGAAGGCCTATCTGCGCGACAAGGGGTTCCCGACAGCCTGAGCCTGATCCCGCAACCGTCGTTCCACCCGCTCGCGCCACAGGGCGATCAGGGGGGTGACGCCGAGTTCCATCGCCAATGGGATGGCCACGGACGCCGACAGTCCGGTGGCGTCCAGTCCCAGCAGCCTGGCCGCGCCGCCGAGCGCGACGATGGCCGCCAGCGTCCGGACCACGGCGCCCCGCCGCTCGATCGCGGGCACGCAGGCCCAGAAGGCCAGGCCGATCCCCAGCAGCAGACCGGAGAGATAGCGCGCATGGCTGGAGCTGGCCGACAACGTCGACATCCGCCCTAGCGCGCCCCACAGCCCCGCGCTCACCGGGACCATGGCGGCGACCAGGATCGTCACCTGGAGCGCGCGGCGCTCGACCCGTGGCGGAATCACCCGAACAGGCCGGGCTGGGCGATGGCGACCTTCGCGGCCGCGGCGCCCTCGATGGTCAGCAGCTTCAGCTTGGTCGACTGACCGCCGGGCGCCGAGAAACCGCCCAGCTTGCCGCCCGCCGCCGTCACCCGGTGGCAGGGAACGACGATCGGCCAGGGGTTCTGGCCCAGGGCCTGGCCCACGTCGCGGGCCAGCAGCCGGTCGCCCAGCCGCGTGGCGATCTCGCCATAGGTCAGGGTCTCGCCGGGCGGGATGGCGCTGGCCACCTCATAGACCCTGGCGTTGAAGTCGCTGGTGCGCGCCAGATCCAGGGGCGCGCCGGAGAGGTCGGGCCGGCCGCCGGCCAGCAGGTCCTGGATCGCCGAGATCACCGCCGCCATTCCGGGCGGCGGCTCGGCGGGCGTCGCATCTGGCTCGCGGCGCAGCAGCGCGATCCTCGCCCGCGCCTCATCGGCCTCGGGCAGGCGCACCACGACCAGGCCGGCCTGGTTCCAGGCCAGCCCCGCCCAGCCTAGGGCGGTTTCGAAAAGCGCGTATCGGGTCATGCGGCCAGTATAGCCCCTCCAGGCCGGACGCGCTGGCGGCTTTCGGAAGTCACGGCGGCGCCTTTCCGGGGGAACGTCCCCCCAGCAGGGTCGTTATCCCTGCAACCTGGGCCAATCCGGCCGTTCAGGGGGAAGGTCGATGCGCAGCCAGTTCACGAGCCGCGCCCATATCGGGCTCATCCGCATGCCCGCCATCCGCCACCTGGCGCGGCGGAGGACGCAGGCGGTCTGCGCGCTAATCGGCCTCGCCCTGCTGGCGGGTGTGGTCGGCGCCGTGCTCACCCCTCAGACGGGCGCGCCCCTGACCGGACCCTTCAGCTACTTCCCGACCCAATAGGAGCCGCACCATGGCGATCACCACCGAGAACCGCACCGTCCTCAACGCCACCCGCGCCCGTTCCGGCCGCCTGGGCCGCGACGTGTTCTGGGTGCTGGTGTTCAGCACCCTGCTGGCCGCCCTGGCCCTGTTCGCCGCCTGGACCTGGAAGTCAGGCGACCTGTCGGAGACCCGTGGCCGCGCGCCAGCATCGGCGGCCCAGACCTTCGATTCGGTTGAGCCCGCGCCGGCGACCCAGCAGACGCCCTAGTCTAGAAAGCCGCGCACCATGGCGAGCACCGCCTCGCCATAGCGGGCTAGCTTGCCCTCGCCGACGCCGCTGACGCCCTCCAGCGCGGCGCGCGAGCCGGGCTTCGAGGCGGCGATCTCAGTGAGCGTCCGGTCGTGGAAGATGACATAGGGCGGCACGTGCTGGGTCTTGGCCTCGGCGCTCCGCCAGGCCCGCAGCGCCTCGAACAGCGGCCGGTCGGACGGCGACAGGGTCGCCGAGACCGCGTCGGCGCCGCGCTTGCGTGGCTTGCGGCCGGCGGCGCCCTCCGGCGGCTTGCGGATCGACACGCGGCGCTCGCCCCGGAACACCTGGCGCACGGCGTCCGCATCGCCCACGCCCACCAGGGGGCGCCCGTCGTTGGGGTCCTCGCGCAACAGCCCCTCGAACAGCAGCTGCTCGGTCAGGTCGCGCCATTGCACCGCCGACAGCTCGGCCCCGATGCCATAGGTGGACAGCGACGATTCCTGCGCGGTCACGTCCTTGGTCTTGCCCAGCAGGTGGTCCACCAGCCGCCCGCGCCCGAACCGCCCGCCCAGCCGCGCCGCCGCCGACAGGGCCTTCTGGGCGGCCTCGGTGGCGTCCAGCGTCTCCACCGTCCCTGAGCAGAGGTCGCACTGGCCGCAGGCCTCCACCGCCTCCTCGCCGAAGTAGCGCCGGACCGCCGCCGCCCTGCAGTTCGTCCCGTCCAGCAGGGCGTAGAGCTGGCGCACCTTCCTGGCCTGGGCCTGCTTGACCGCCTCGTCCACCTCCCGCTCGCCCGAGCGGCGCAGCGCCCAGGCCATGTCGGAGGCGCCATAGAGTGTGATCCCCTCGGCGGGATCGCCGTCGCGGCCGGCGCGGCCGATCTCCTGCCAGTAGGCCTCGATGGAAGCCGGCGGGTCGGCGTGGATCACGAAGCGGACGTCCGGCTTGTCCACCCCCATGCCGAAGGCGATGGTCGCCACCATCACCGCCTCGTCGGCCTGCAGGAAGGTTTCCAGCCGCTCGGTGCGCAGGCCCCGCTCCAGGCCCGCGTGATAGGCCTGGGCCGGCACGCCCGCGGCGCGCAGCGCCTCCGCCAGCTTCTCGGTCCCGTCGCGGGAGCCGGCGTAGACCACGCCGGAGCGCCCGGAGCGCGCCTTCACCAGCTCCACCACCCGGGCGTGCGCGCCACCCCGTTTCCGCTCCGCCGACAGGATCAGCTCGGGCCGCGCGAAACTGGCCACGAACTCTGCGGAGTCCTCCAGGTGCAGCTGGGCGCGGATGTCCTCGCGGGTGCGGGCGTCGGCGGTGGCGGTCACCGCCAGGCGCGGAACCTCCGGGAACAGTTCGGTCAGGCGGCCCAGCATCCGGTATTCGGGGCGGAAATCGTGGCCCCACTGGCTGACGCAGTGGGCTTCGTCGATAGCGATCAAGGCGAGCGGCGTCCTCGCCAGCCGCTCCAGCATCCAGGGCTGCATCAGCCCTTCGGGCGAGACATAGAGCAGGTCGAGCTCGCCGGCGTCCACGCGCCGCCAGGTCTCCGCCTTCTCCTGCGGGTCGACGTTGGAATCCAGCCTGGCCGCCGCCACCCCCGACTGCTGAAGGCCCGCCACCTGGTCGGTCATCAGCGCGATCAGCGGCGAGACCACCAGCCCCAGGCCAGGCCGCATCATGCTGGGGATCTGGTAGCACAGGCTCTTGCCGCCGCCGGTGGGCAGCACCGCCATGGCGCTGCGTCCAGCCAGGACCTCGGCGATCACGTCGGCCTGCATGCCCTTGAACTCGGCGTGGCCGAAGGTGCGGCGCAGGATATCCCGCGCCTCTGAGAGCAAGGCCGTCATGGCCCGCCTTATGGGGGTGAGTCGGGCTGCGTGCGAGCGCGTTCCGCAAAAGTGGTCGCCGGCTTTGCGATTAGAACGCGCTCCAGCTCTTGAATGCCGAAATCACTCCGCCGCCATCGCCACCGGCGCGGCCTGGCCGCCGCGCAGCAGCCGTCCGGGCAGGGCGTCGGTGGGCTCGCCGCCGCGGTAGGTGGTCTGGCCGGCCAGGATGGTGGCCACATAGCCATGGGCGCCCTGCATCAACCGCTTGCCGCCGGCCGGCAGGTCGAAGGCCACCTGCGGCCGCTTCACCTTCAGCCGGCCGTAGTCGATGACGTTGAGGTCGGCCCGGAAGCCCGGCGCGATCACGCCGCGGTCGAACAATCCCACGGCCCGCGCCGTGTCGCGGCACTGGGCCTGGACCATCCATTCCAGCGACAGTTTCGGCCCGCGCGTGCGGTCGCGGGTCCAGTGGGTGATGTTGGTGGTGGGGAAACTGCCGTCGCAGATCATCCCCACGTGGGCGCCGCCGTCGGAGAGCCCCGGCACGGTGTTGGGGTCGGTGAGCATTGTGTGGCTGGGGGCGAGCGAGCCCTCCGCATAGTTCAGGTAGGGGATATAGAAGAGCCCCCGCCCCTCGTCGCTGAGCATGTGGTCGTAGGCCAGCTCGGCGGGATCGATCCCGCGCCGCTCGGCGATGGCCGCCACGGTCTGGTCGGCCGAGGGCTCGTAGTCCGGCTCCTCCCCCTGGATATACATGGCTGTCCAGCGGGACAGGGCGTTCATCAGCGGGCCGCGCAGGGGCGGCTGCCGGGTCAACAGGGCGGCGCGGACGGCCGGGTCGCGCAGGCGCTTCAGCTTCTCGGCGCGCGGAAGCTTCGCGATCTCCTGGAACGCCGGATGGCGGCTGAACGGACAGGCGGTCAGTTCCAGCCCCAGCAGCACGCCCACCGGACGTCCCGGCACCTGGGCGCGCATGGGAAGGCCCGCGTCCACCGCCTGGGCCAGCAACTTGAGCAAGTGGAGGTAGTCCTGCGGCGCCACCGGGTTCTGCAGCAGGGAGAACGACAGCGGACGGCCGGACTTCTCCACCAGCCGGCGCAGGATGCCGAACTCCGCGTCCGCGTCCTTGAAGTCGGAGATGAACTGCAGCACGCCCTTGCCCGCCGCGGCCATGCCCATGGCGATGCCGGTGAGCTCGTCCTCGCCGGCGGTGAGCGTCGGGGTGTCACGCCCGTCCGAGGTCTTGTGGTTCAGCGACCGCGAGCTGCTGAAGCCCAGGGCTCCGGCCTCCATGGCCCGCCGGGCGATCGCCGCCATGGCGCCGATGTCGGCCTCGGTGGCGGGCTCGCGCTCGGCGCCGCGGTCGCCCATGACGAATACCCGCAGCGCGGCGTGCGGCAGCTGCGCGCCGATATCCACGTCGAACCGGCGGCCGGCCAGGAAGTCCAGATAGTCGGGGAAGCTCTCCCACGCCCAGGGCAGGCCCTCGCGCAGCACCGGGAACGGGATGTCCTCGACGCCCTCCATCAGCCGGATCAGGCCGTCGCGGTCGCCGGGCCTGCAGGGCGCGAAGCCCACGCCGCAATTGCTCATCACCACCGTGGTGACGCCGTTCACCGAGGAGGGCTGCATACGATCGCTCCAGGTGGCCTGGCCGTCGTAGTGGGTATGGATGTCCACGAAGCCCGGGGTGACGATCAGCCCCCGGGCGTCGATCTCCTCGGCGCCCGCCCCGGACACCTTGCCCACCGCCGCGATCAGCCCGTTCCTGACCGCCACGTCGGCCTCGACCCCCGGCTCGCCTTGGCCGGAGATCACCTGACCGCCACGGATCACCAGGTCGTAGGCTTTTTCCATGCGAGGTCTCCGTGGGCGGGCGGTTGCAATCTTCTTACGCCATTGTCCGCGCGGCGCCCAAGGGCGCGGGGACAGCCGTTTTGGGCTAGGATTCCGCGCGTGAGTCGCGCCCCTCTCCGCTTCTACGAATTCTTCGCCGGCGGCGGCATGGCCAGGCTCGGCCTGGGCGAGGCCTGGGACTGCCTGTTCGCCAACGACTTCGACCCGGTGAAGGCCGGCGCCTACCGCGAAAACTTCGCCGACGCCGGCGCCCACTTTCACCAGGGCGACGTCTGGAAGCTGTCGGCCGCCGACCTGCCGGGCCGGGCCGACCTCGCCTGGGCCTCCAGCCCCTGCCAGGACTTCAGCCTCGCCGGCGCGCGGGCCGGGCTCGCCGGTGGGCGCTCCTCGGCCTTTTTCGGCTTCTGGCGGCTGATGGAGGCCCTGGCCGCCGAGGGCCGGGCGCCGTCCACCATCGTCATCGAGAATGTCAGCGGCCTACTCTCGTCGCGTAATGGCGACGACTTCCGCGCCCTGGCCGAGGCCCTGGCGGCGCTGGACTACCGCTTCGGCGCCCTGGAGATCGACGCGGCGGCCTTCCTGCCCCAGTCGCGGCCCCGGGTGTTCGTGGTGGCGACGCGGATCGCCCCGCCGCCCGGTCTGACCGGCGACAGCCCGTTCCACACCCGCGCGGTGAAGGCTGCTGCGGAAGCCCTGCCGCCGGCCCTGGCCGCCCGCTGGCTCTGGTGGGGCCTCAGCCAGCCCGCGCCCCGCAACACCGACCTCGCCGCCCTGCTCGACCCAGACGAGGTCGCCCACTGGCGACCGCAGGCCCAGGCCCAGCGCCTGCTGGAGCTGATGGCCCCGCTGCATCGCGCCCGGGTGGCCGCCCAGCGCGGCCGCTCGGTGGGCGCCGTCTACCGCCGCACCCGCCAGGAACACGGCCAGCGCATCCAGCGCGCCGAAGTGCGCTTCGACGGGATCGCCGGCTGCTTGCGCACGCCGCGCGGCGGCTCATCGCGCCAGTCGATCCTGGTGGCCCAGGACGGCCAGGTCCGCACCCGCCTGATCAGCCCGCGCGAGGCGGCCCGCCTGATGGGCCTGCCGGAGACCTATCGGCTGCCCCGCGCCGCCACCGCCGCCCTGCACGTGGCCGGCGACGGAGTGGCCGTGCCCGTGGTGCGCTGGCTGGCGCAGCAACTGCTGGAACCTCTGGCCAGAGCGCCCGCCGCTCTCGCCGCCGAGTAAATCTAACAGCGCCATCACGCGCAGGCGGCTTCCAAATCCTATCGGAAGGCTTAGGTTTGGCGCGCCATTCACCAGAGGTCCGGCCATGGACGCCACCCCCGACAAGGTCTACGACGCCGCCCGCTATCGCCGGGCCGGCCGCGGCAAGATCTACGACTCCATCCTCGACACCGTGGGCGACACCCCGCTGGTGCGCCTGCCCCGGCTCACCGCGGCCCTGAAGCCCAAGGCCGAGGTGCTGGGCAAGCTGGAGTTCTTCAATCCGGTGGCCTCGGTGAAGGACCGCATCGGCGTGGCCATGGTCGAGTACCTGGAGGCCAAGGGAATCCTCAAGCCCGGCGGCCACATCGTCGAGCCCACCAGCGGCAACACCGGCATCGCGCTGGCCTTCGTGGCCGCCGCCAAGGGCTACAGGCTGACCTTGGTGATGCCCGAGAGCATGTCGCTGGAGCGGCGCAAAATGCTGCTGATCCTGGGCGCCAGGCTGGAGCTGACGCCTGCCGAGCGCGGCATGACCGGCGCCGTCACCCGCGCCCGCGAGATCGTCGAGGCCAATCCCGGCTCGGTGATGCCGCAGCAGTTCGACAATGTGGCCAACCCGCTGATCCACCGGGTCTCCACCGCCGAGGAGATCTGGAACGACACGGGCGGCGCCGTCGACGCGGTGATCTCCGGGGTCGGCACCGGCGGCACCATCACCGGCGTCGGCCAGGTGCTGAAGGCGAGGAAGCCCTCCCTGAAGATGATCGCCGTGGAGCCGGAGGCCTCCCCGGTGCTCTCCGGCGGCGCGCCCGGCCCGCACAAGATCCAGGGCATCGGCGCGGGCTTCGTCCCCTCGATCCTCGACCGCGGCGTCATCGACGAAGTGGTGCAGGTCTCCAATGACGACAGCTTCGCCATGGCCAGACGCGTGGCTCGCGAGGAGGGCATCCCGGTAGGCATCTCCTCCGGCGCGGCGCTGACGGCGGCCTTCGACGTGGCGTCGCGCGACGACATGGCCGGCAAGGTGATCGTGGCGATCATACCCAGCTTCGCCGAACGCTACGTCTCGACCCTGCTGTTCGAGGGGCTGTAGGCCTGCGCGTCGCCGTCGTCGGTTGCGGTGTGGCCGGCCTCGCGGCGGGCCTCGCCCTCCATCGACGCGGCCATGACGTCACCCTTCTGGAGGCCTTCGACGCGCCGCGACCCCTGGGATCGGGGCTGCTGCTGCAGCCATCCGGCCTCGCCGCCCTCAGAGCGCTCGGTTTGCTCGATCCGATCCTCGCCCTTGGCGCGAGGGTCGAGCGACTGGAGGGCCTGGATGCGGCGGGGCGGCCGGTCATGAAGATGAGCTACGCCCACTGGCGGCCGGGCGCGTTCGGCCTCGGTGTCCACCGCGCCAGCCTGTTCGGCGTACTGCACGATGCGGCGCGGCAGGCGGGCCTGGAGATCCGCACGGGCGCAGAGATCACCGCGATCGAGGACTTTGGCGAGCCCCGGCTGAGGGATCGCGTCGGCCGGGTCCACGGTCCGTTCGACCTCGTTGTCGCGGCGGATGGCGCCGCCTCGCCCATGCGGGAACTGGTCAGGCCGCGCGCCCGGTCGCCGGTCTATCCATGGGGTGCGGTCTGGGCCAACGCGACGGACATGGAGGGCCGTTTCGCCGGCGCTCTGCATCAACGCTACGACCGCGCCTCGACCATGATCGGCGTGCTGCCCATCGGGGCCGGGCCAGACGGCGAACGCGACCTGGTGAGCTTCTTCTGGTCACTGCGCGTCGATCGGATGACGGATTTCTTCGCGGGCGACCTTAGGGCCTGGGGCGCCGAGGTCGCGCGGTTGTGGCCAGAAGCGTCTGCGGTTGTCGCGCAGTTAGAGAACCCTGAGCGGTTCTCACGCGCCGTCTACCGCAACGTCGTCGCGGGCGGATGGTCGCGAGGCCCCTTTCTGCTGATCGGCGATGCGGCCCACGGCACAAGTCCCCAGCTCGGCCAGGGCGCCAACCTCGGGCTTATCGATGCGGTGGAGCTGGCGGCGCGCGTTCCGGCGCCCGACCGCATCGCCGGTTACGAACGCGCGCGGCGTCTACAGACCGGGCCCTACCAGCTGATGTCGCGGGCGTTGACTCCGCTATTTCAGTCGGGCGGGTGGCTCGGGCCCCTGGTGAGGCGCTATCTGTTCGCGCCGCTCTCCCAGGCGCCGGGACTGCGCCGGATCGCAGCCATCGTTCTGACAGGGGTTTTCCGCTTGGGGCCGACACCGAAGGGGCTCCGCCCATGATCGACGTCTACGACGCCACCACGCGCTCCGCCGTCATGCGGCAGGTGAAGAGTCGCGACACCACGCCGGAGCGGCGGGTGCGCCAGGCCTTCACTCGGCTGGGCGCCCGCTACCGCCTGAATCGCAAGGACCTGCCGGGCTCGCCGGACATCGTGATGCCGGGGCGCAGGCTGGCGGTGTTCGTCCACGGCTGCTTCTGGCACGGCCACGACTGCGCCCGCGGGGGCCGAATCCCCAAGGCCAACCGCGACTACTGGGTCGGCAAGGTCGGCCGCAACCGCGCACGGGACCAGGCGGCCCTGGCGGCGCTGGCCGACAAGGGTTGGCGGGTCGAGACCGTCTGGGAATGCGAGCTGAAGGACGCCGCGGGCCTCGAAGCGCGCCTCGCCGACCTGTTGCGGACCACCGCCCCATGACCGCCGAGCCCCACGCCCGCCGTGTCGCCCTGCCGGGCTCGGACGGTGAGATGGCCTATCTGGACCTGGGGCCCGCCGGGCGGCCCGTGGATGTGGTCTTCGTCCACGCCAACGGCTTCAACGGGCGCACCTACCGCAGCGTACTGGCGCCGCTGGCCGACCTGCGCATCCTGGCGGTCGACCTGAGGGGCCATGGCCGCTCGACCCTGCCGACGGTGATCGAGGGCCGCCGAGGCTGGACGGAGTTCCGCGACGACCTGCTGGCCTTCCTCGAGCTGACCACAGATGGGGCTGTCGTCCTGGCCGGTCACTCCATGGGCGGCACCACCAGCCTGCTCACTGCCGTCGATCGGCCGGAACGGGTGCGTGCGCTGGCCCTGTTCGATCCCGTGCTTCTGCAGCCCTCGGTGCTCAAGGGCCGCGCCGGGGGCGGCGGTCCGCCCGAGACCAACTCCCGCCTGGCGGAGGGCGCCATGAAGCGCCGTGTGGCCTTCAAGGATCGCGCCGAAGCGCTGTCGGCCTATCGCGGTCGCGGCGCCTTCAGGACCTGGAGCGAGGAGCAGATCATCGACTACATGATCGACGGCCTGATCGAGGCGCCGGGCGGCGGGGTCGTCCTGGCCTGCGCGCGCGACTGGGAAGCGTCGAATTTCCGGACCCACAACTGCGACCCCTGGGCGGCTCTGGCCCATGTGCGCCGACCCGTCCGGATCCTGCGCGCGGAGACCGACTCCACCGCCCACATCGAGGTTGATCCAGAGCTGTTCGACCGGCCGAACATCCATCTCGAGACCATTCCCGGGTCCACCCACTTCCTGCCCTTGGAGCGGCCGGAGCTGGCGAGGGCGGCCCTGCGGGACCTCTCCGGCTAAAGCGTCAGCCCGGGCTTCACGGCGGCCTGCAGCTGGGCCTGGGCCTCCGGATCGAGCTCGGTGATCCGGCGGGCCTTGAGGTCGAAGGCCACCTTCACCGCCTCGGCCACCGCCCAGGGCCGCCCGGTGTCGCGGTCGAGAATCCAGTGGACCAGGCGGCGCGAGCGCGGCTCGACGCTGGCCAGGCCGGAGCGCATTTCGAATCCACGGCCGACCCCGGGATAATCCAGGTGGATGAGGCGGTACTCCAACACCGCCCCGCCGATCTGGCGCGTCTCCGGCGTCGAGGTGGGCAGGATCAGCTTGCGCACCAGGTGCGAGGCGCTGGCCGAGATGCGGGCCATCACCACATCGGTACGCAACCGGCCGAACGGGTCGGTCTCCGAGGGCTTCACCACCCCCAGGCCGATCCTTGGCAGGCCAAGAATCTCGGCCCGCTTGAGGCTCGCATGGACAGCCACCGGCTCCAGGCTGACGCCGCGCGGCGCCGCCTGGCCTGGCAGGCCGATCTTGAGCGCCTCAGCCCGCGCCCTCACCCGCTCGGGCCAGGGGAAGGGACGCAGGTCCGCTGCGGTAACGTGGGCGATCACGGTGTTGAAGCTCGCCGACAGCGCGCCGTCCGCGTGATGCAGCAGGAGAAGAACCCGCGCCTCGCTCTCGCCCATTTCCAGCACTCCGCCGGTCATGGTCAGGATGGCGCTAGGCCGGGCCTCGCGCAGGAACCGGATGTGCTGTTCGCGAACCGCCAGCGTGGAGGTCGCCGAGGCCGTGAAGGCGTCCGGCATCCCGAGCTCGCGGGCCAGGCCCGCCAGGCCCTCCATACATTTGGCGACGTAGTTGCCCACGTTGAGGTGGCCCATGGTGTCGCACTCCCACGACTGGGCGTTCCCCAACCAGACCTCGACGCCGACCCCGTCCACCATCGCCTCCCGCCGTCCCTCGCAAACAGCGACCGGCTATGCCAGACTGCTCGCCATGAGGGAAACGCGATGAACACGGGACGACCCTCGCGTACGCTGGTCTACCGGCACGGCCTGCTGGTGCGGATCACCCATTGGCTGAACGTGGTCGCCGTCACCCTCCTGCTGATGAGCGGGCTGCAGATCTTCAACGCCCACCCGGCGTTATACTGGGGCCAGAAGTCGACCTTCGCCGAGCCCTGGATCAACACAACGGCGTCCGAACGGGCAGGCCGGCCGATCGGCGTGACCACTATCGGCGGCCTCAGCTTCGAGACCACCGGCGTCCTGGGCTATTCCGGCAAGGCTGGCGCGGGGGAACCGCGTGGCTTCCCGGCCTGGGCCACGATTCCCAGCCATCGCGACCTGGCCAGCGGCCGGCGCTGGCACCTGTTCTTCGCCTGGGTGCTGGTGATCAACGGCCTGGTGTACTGGCTTGGCGGGCTGGCGGGCGGCCACATACGGCGCGACCTCGTGCCGGACCGCCGTGATCTTTCCCCGCGCAACATCTGGCATGAGATCGTCACCCACGCGCAGCTCAGGTTCCCCAAGGGCGAGGAGGCCCGGCGCTACAACGTGCTGCAGAAGGGCGCCTACCTGGGCGTCGCCCTCGTTCTCCTGCCGCTGATGGTCGCCACCGGCCTGACCATGTCGCCAGGGATCAACGCCGCCTGGCCCTGGATGCTGGACCTGTTCGGCGGCCGCCAGTCGGCCCGCACGCTCCACTTCATCGCCGCCAGCCTGGTTGTGGCCTTCGTGATCGTCCACCTGGCCATGGTGGTGGCCTCGGGCCTCTGGAACAACATCCGCTCAATGATCACCGGCCGCTACGCCATCGAGGTCGAGGAGGCCAAGCCATGACCCAGCCCATGGGCCGTCGGGGCTGGCTGAAAGGCGCCCTTGCCTCGGCCGCCGGTCTCGTCCTGGCCGCCTGCGACAGGATCAACGCCGACCCGCGCGCCACCGCCGTGCTGCAATCCGCCGAACGGCTGACCCGGCGCGCGCAGCGGCTGGTGAGCGACCGCAATGCGCTGGCCCGCGAGTTCGCCCCGGCGGACATCTCGCGCGATTTTCGCGCCAACGGCTCGATCCGCCCCGCCGACCCCGACTACGTCGCCCATACGGCCGCGGGGTTCGCCGACTGGCGGCTGGTGATCGACGGCCTGGTGGAGCGGCCCCTGTCGCTGACCCTGGAGGAGTTGCGCGCCCAGCCGGCGCGGACCCAGATCACGCGGCACGACTGCGTCGAGGGCTGGTCGTCCATCGGCAAGTGGACCGGGGCTCGGCTCGGCCCCCTGCTGGACCGCGCGGGACTGAAGCCAGGCGCCCGCTACCTGGTCTTCCATTGCGCCGACAGCCTGGGGCCGGTCGGCGACCCCAACTCGAAGTACTATGAGAGCATCGACCTGATCGATGCGCGGCATCCGCAGACCATCCTGGCCTATGAGATGAACGACGCGCCCCTGCCGGTGCCGCATGGCGCCCCCATCCGCCTGCGGGTGGAGCGCCACCTGGGCTACAAGCACGCCAAGTACGTCATGCGCATCGAGGCCGTGGAGGACTTCGCCCACCTGCGCGGCGGCAGGGGCGGCTTCTGGGAAGACCGCGGCTACGAGTGGTACGCCGGGATCTGAGCGCGAGGCGACTCACCCCGGCGAGAGCCGGGGTCCAAGCTTACCGCCCCTCGTACGGTGACTGCGCCACCAGCTCCGCCTCCGCGGCGCAGGCGGCGGGGTCGGGTGCGGGCCCCTGCTTCCGGGCGGCGGCGATCTCCTTGGCGGCGGCTTCCAGGTCCTTGCGGAACTGCGGTACGCCGTGCAGGGCGGCCACCACGACTGAGCCGTTGGTGCGCCCGGCCTCCACCGCCGACATGTTGTGCACCCCGCAGACCATCCGGCTCTCGCCGAAGGCCCTTGCGCGGGCCAGGATCTGGGTCGCGCGGTCGGGGACCAGTTCAGCCATCACCAGGCCTACGCCCCAGCCGAAGGTGTTGTGGCCGGACGGATAGTCCGGGCTGGTCTTCAGATAGTCCGCATGCTCACAGATCTCGCCCTCGTCCACCTGGAACGGCCGCTTGCGCTTATAGAAGTCCTTCGGGCGTGTGGTGGAGCTGTGCAGGTCCGTGCGCATCCGCCGCAGAAGCATGGTGGTCCTGGGCGCGTTCCCGTTGGTCAGCTCCACGCCGATGGCGCAGGCGAGCTCCTCGCGGATTCCCCACTCGAAGACGTCCTCCTCCGCCAGTTTCCAGCGCGGACTGTCCTTCATCGACCGGGTGGCCAGGAACATGGTCCGGTCGGCCTGGTAGCGGGTGGTGCCGGCCACGGGCGCCGGCGGCAGGATGGCGGTGGTGTCCGGCGCCGCATCGCCGAGATAGCCGGCCACCGGCGGCGGCCCCGGGATGCCGTCCGGCGACTGCAGGTCCTCCGGCTTCGGCGAGGCCCCGATCAGCAGGATCGCCAGCAGCGGAGCGGCGTACTTCGACATGAGAAAGCCTCCGGACGAACCGCCATAGTATGGACGATCCGGCCGGAGGCGAATGGAAACCAATCGCGGGCCCGCTGGCCGCGATCAGGCGGCTATTTCGCGAACAGCTTGGCCCAGCGCGGCTTGGTGCGCGCCTTCCAGCCGCCGCGGTGCCAGGCGTCGGAGGCGATCAGCGGCGCCACCGTGGTGGCCTCGGCGAACACCATCTGCTCCCAGGTGACGTCCACCTTGCCCCAGGAGCAGGCCTCCTTGAGGGTCGAGGACGAGCAGGCGCCGTCGCGCACGTCGGCCACGGTGATCTGCACGGCGTATTTGTGCATCTCCGCCTCGTGGCCGAGGATCTCGGCGCAGACCACCGTGTCCTGGGCGAAGTTCTTGGGCACGCCGCCGCCGATCATGAACAGACCCGTGGTCCCCGCCGCCAGCTTGATGTCCGTCAGTTCACGGAAGTCAGCTACCGAGTCGATGGACAGGTAGGGCTTGCCCGCCTTCATCCGCTCCACCTGGTGCTTCACCAGCCCGAAGCCGGCCGATGAATCGGTGAAGGCCGGGCAGAAGATCGGCACGCCCTCGTGATAGGCGGTCTCGATAAGGGAGGCGGGCTTCTTGGCGTTGCCGGCCGCCAGCCACTTGCCCATCTCGTGGATGAACTCGCGGCTGGAATAGGGGCGCGGCTCCAGCTGCTCGCAGATCTCGTAGATCGCGTGGTCGCAGGCCTGCAGCTCCTCCTCGTCGATGTAGGTGTCGTAGATCCGGTCGATGTAGAGATCGCGCAGGACGCGGTCGTCGACATCGGATTGCGCCTGGTAGTGCTTGAAACCCAGGGCCTCGAAGAAATCCATGTCGACGATCGAGGCCCCGGTGGAGACCACCACGTCGATCATCCCGTACTTCAGCATGTCACGGTAGATGTGCATGCAGCCGCCGGCCGAGGTGGAGCCCGCCAGGGTCAGCCAGGTGGAGCAGGCCTGGTCCTCGATGGCCATGGACAGGATGTCGGCGGCGCGGGCCGTATCGCGGCTGGTGAAGCTCATCTGCCGCATGGCGTCGATCACCGGTCGCGCGTCGTACTGGTCGATGGCCACGTGCTCGACGGTGTTGGCCAGAAGTTCGGCCTTGCGATTGGTCTTCTGAACGTCAGCGTTCATCTTCGGAAGCTCCCTTCTGAGGGTGATCGCCCGTCCAAGGAAAGTGCGCGACCGGGACGGAGCGACCGGCCGCGCCTATAACATTCCAACCGTGTCAGTTGTTACCGGCCCGAGTTACCGGCGGCGGCGCCTCTTGCCCGCCGCGCCCTTGGGCCGCGACAGCCGGACCACCTTGCGCTCCTCCTCCCGCTCCTCCCGGGGCAGGCGGATGGAGCGGCCGGCGAGGCCGAACATGGAGGCCATGGGCGCGTCGGACACCATCACGGTCTCGGCGTCGCCGAAGCCGTTGAAGCGGGTGTTCATGGCCACCCCATAGGCGCCCAGCATGCCGATCTCCACATAGTCGCCCTCACGGACATCCTCCGGCAGCCAGAACGGGCCCGGCATGTGGTCGAGACTGTCGCAGGTCGGCCCGTAGAAACGGAAGGGCCGCAGGGGCCCTTCCACTTCGAAGGCCTCTCCGTTCTCGGCCCGCATCAGCTTCACGGGGAACGGCCACTTGGTGTGCGCCGCATCGAACAGGCTGCCGTAGCTGCCGTCGTTCAGATAGAGCGCGTCGCCCTTGCGCAGCTCCACCGCGGTCAGGATCGAGGAGGCTTCGGCCACCAGGGCCCGGCCGGGCTCGCACCACAGCTCGGTGCCCTCGTGCACGCTCATCTCGGCGAAGCCACGATGGATCGAGTCCACATAGTCGGCCATGTCCGGCGGCACCATGCCCGGATAGATCGACGGGAACCCGCCGCCCACGTCGACGATGTCCACCAGCACGCCGGCGCGCACGATGGCCCGGTTGGCCTGCGCCAGGGCGGCCTGGAAGGCCGTGGGCCGCATGCACTGGCTGCCCACATGGAAGGACACGCCCATCCGATGCCGGGTGGCGCGGCGGGTGGCCATCAGCAGGGCCGAGGCCTCATGCGTCTCGACGCCGAACTTGCCGGACAGGGAATAGGCCGCGCCGTCGGTGGTGACCGCCAGGCGCACGATCAGCGTCAGGTCGTCGGCGCCATCGGTGGCCTCGAGGATTTTCTGCAGCTCGTCATGGGTGTCCAGCGCGAAGGCCCGCACCCCGTGATCGAAGTAGGCGGACGCGATCGCCCGGCGGCTTTTCACCGGGTGCATGAACGCCATGCGCGCGCCAGGGGCGTGCGCGGCCACCAGCTCGATCTCCGGGATCGAGGCCACGTCGAAGGACGTCACCCCGTTCGCCGCCAAGGTCTCGATGACCCATGGCGAAGGGTTCGCTTTCACAGCGTAGAAGACGTCGCCTTTGAACTTGTCCTGGAACCAGCGCGCCGCGACAGCTACGGCATCCGGTCGCGCGATGGCGACAGGACGCTCCGGAGACCGCTCACGGACCAGGTCCAGGGGCGTATGGTACGTTTGCACCTCACGCAACCCCCAACGGATTGTTGAACCAAGTCCGGCGTTAGCAGCGCTTTTGAGGACATCGGGTCCGCCGGAGCCGTGCGAAATAGGGACTCTGGATGGCGATGTAAAGAGCAAGTTTTCCACAGGCCGGCGGCGCCATCGAAGATGTGGAAAATACTTAGTTATTCCTGAAGTTTAACAGGGGTCGGACAGGCCCAGGGAATCACGTTTTCTCAAGCGCCGGCCTGCGCCTTCGCCGGGACGCCGCGGCGATGCCTGTTTAGAGGCGCCGCAGGCGTCGCCGGCGCCTTCCATTCCCGATGCGGTAGACCCGGAGCCGTCGGACATGCCATGAAGCCAGGGCGGGCCGGCGCCCGTGTGAACACCGGGAACCCTAGCCCTCAATGCCCGCCGCCGCCGTGCTGTCGATCAGGAACGCGTCTCGGACGTTCGGCCTGCGCCGGGCGTTGGACGGGGTGTCGCTCGACGTCCACAAGGGCGAGATGATCGCCCTTATCGGGCCCTCCGGATCGGGCAAGTCCACCCTCCTGCGCTCGATCAGCGCCCTGCAGCCCATCGACGGTGGCGACGGGCGCATCCAGGCGTTCGGCTCCCCGGTGCAGGAGAACGGACGCATCTCCGGCTCCGTCGGCGAGGTGCGCAAGCGCATCGGCTTCATCTTCCAGCAGTTCAACCTGGTCGGCCGCCTCTCCCTTTTCTCCAATGTCGCCCTGGGATCGCTGGGTCGCATCGACCGGCTCCGCGGGACGCTGGGCCTCTGGCCGGCGGAGACCAAGGCCGCGGTCATGGCGGCGCTCGCCCGGGTGGGGGTGGCCGACTACGCCGGACAGCGGGCCAACACCCTGTCCGGCGGCCAGCAGCAGCGCGGCGCCATCGCCCGCGCTCTCGTGCAGCGCGCCAAGATCGTGCTGGCCGACGAACCGGTGGCCTCCCTGGACCCGGTCTCCGCGCGCCGGGTGATGGAGATCCTGCGCGAGCTCAACCGGCAGGACGGCCTGACCGTGGTGGTCACCCTGCACCAGGTGGACTACGCCCTGCGCTACTGCGACCGGGTGGTGGCGCTGAAGGCCGGCAAGGTCGTCTACGACGGCGACACGGAAGGCCTGGACCGCGCCCGGCTGATCGACATCTACGGTCCGGAGTTCGAAGACGTGTTCTGGGAGGGAGCCCCCCAATGATCGCTCGCCCGACAATCGCTCGCAGGAGCTTCCTCGGCCTCGCGGCCGCGCTCGTCCTGTCCGCGTGCGGAGAGAAGGCCGCCGCGCCGGACGCGCCCAAGGAGATCACCTTCTCCATCCTGTCGGCCGAGAACCAGTCCTCCATGGCGCCCCTGTGGCAGCCGCTGCTGGACGACATGGCCAGCCAGGTGGGGGTGAAGGTGAAGCCCTATTTCGCCTCCAACTACACCGCCCTGATCGAGGCCATGCGGTTCAACCAGGTGCAGGTGGGCTGGTTCTCCGCCCTGCCGGCGCTGGAGGCCGTGCGCCGGGCCGACGGCGAGGTGATGGGCCGCGTGGTGGATGCCGGCGGCGAGGATTCCTACACCTCGGTCCTGATCGTGAAGAAGGGCAGCGGCATCACCCTCGACAAGGTGATGGCCTGCGGCAAGCGCTACACCTTCGGCCTGGGCGACGCCAAGTCCACCACCGGTACGCTCGCGCCGATGAGCTATCTGTTCACCCCCAGGGGAATCGAGCCCAACGCCTGCTTCAAGGCGGTGCGCTCGGCCAGCCACCAGGCCAATGTGTTCTCCGTGGCCAACGGGGTGCTGGACGTGGCCACCAACAACAGCGTGGGCCTCCTGTTCGCCAACCGCGAGACGCCGGAGATCGCCTCCAAGGTCGAGATCATCTGGCGCTCGCCGCCGCTGCCGGAATCCTCGATCGTCGCGCGCAAGGACCTGGACCCGGCGATCCGCGAGAAGATCCGCCAGTTCTTCCTGACCTATGGCGTGGGCGAGGGACCGCAGGCGGACAAGCAGCGCGAGGTGCTCAAGGGGCTGACCTACGGCGGCTTCAAGCCCGCCGACGACAGCTACCTGGACCCCATCCGCGAGATGGAGGCGGCCGAGGTTCTGGCCCAGGCCAAGCGCGGCGGCGACAGGGCCAGGATCGCCAAGGCCCAGGCGGAATTCGACAAGGTCCGCGCCGCCGCCTCCCAGAAGCGCGCCGCCGATCCCGACGTCTAGATGACCCCGCCCACCGCCGCAGAGATTCCCCCGCCGCCCAGCCGCAGCCTGGCCCAGCGCGCGCCCGACATACTGGTCTGGGGCGGCGTGATCCTGCTGCTGATGATCAGCTTCAAGCCGGTGGAGATGGGCCATCTGGTCCGCCTGTTCTCGAACTCCGAAAATATGCGCCAGTACGGCCAGGAACTGCTGCGACCCGACTTCGCCCAACTGCCGCTGTTCATCGCCCAGATGTGGCTGACGGTGCAGATCGCGCTGTGGGGGACCGTGCTGGCGGTGATCCTCGCCATTCCCTTTGGACTCGCCTGCGCGCGCAACGTCTCGCCGGTCTGGCTGCAGCAGCCCATGCGCCTCCTGATGAACCTGCTCCGCTCGATCCCCGACCTGGTGATCGGCACCCTGTTCATCGTGGCGGTGGGGCTGGGACCGTTCGCCGGGGTGATGGCGCTGGCCCTCAACACCGGCGGCGTGCTCGCCAAGCTGTTCTCGGAGGCCGTCGAATCCATCGACAAGGGCCCGGTGGAAGGTGTCCGCGCAACCGGCGCCACGCGCCTGCAGGAGATCGTCTGGGGGGTGATCCCGCAGGTGGCGCCGCTGTGGACCTCCTACGCCCTCTACCGCTTCGAATCGAATTCCCGCTCGGCCACCGTGCTGGGCCTGATCGGGGCCGGCGGCATCGGCCAGCTGCTGTTCGAGACCATGAACGCCTTCGACTACAACCAACTCTCGGCCATCGTGATCGTCATCGTGCTCGCGGTCACGATGATCGACATGCTGTCCCAGGCCATGCGCAGCCGGCTGCTGTAATTCATCTCCCCCGAGGCGAAGCCCCAGGGGAGAGGAGCTCTATCCCTTGAACCCGGCCAGCAGGGCCTTCAGCTCGGGCTCATCCACCCGATCCGCCGCCTCGGCTGGCGACACCCAGGCCTTCTCGCGTTCGGCCTTCTCTGGCCAGTCGTCGGCCTCATGGGCGACCTTGAGGGCGTAGACGGAGACCCGCACATGCTGGACGCGCCCACTCTGCAGACGCTTGTCGTAGTGATAGTCGCCCAGGCGTTTGCGGCCGACGCGGCCGGAGACGCCCGCCTCCTCGAAGGCCTCCAGCGCCGCGGAAGGCCGCGACTTCAGTCCCTTGATCGGCCAGCCCTTGGGGATCACCCACCGCCGGGTCTCCCGCGAGGTGATCAGCAGCACCTCCACGCCGCCGCCCTCCGCGCGCCGCCACGGCAGGGCGGCGTATTGCGCCCTGGGTTCGCGATCCGGCTCGGCGGGGGTGTACTCGCGCGCCTTCGACATCAGCCGGACACGACGCGCAGTCCGCGGAGCGTCGCGCGGTGACGGAGGATGCGTCGGTGCGCAAGCGGAGGTGGGATGGCCCTGGAGTTCATGCCGTCAGGATGCGCCGGCAGCCGGATAAAATCCCGGGCCTCATCGCCGCAGGGTCTCGCCCGGCGCCCCGGGGCCGGCAGCCCAACCGGGCGTCGGGGCGCCGGCATGGGGCGGGATGGACTGGATTTTCGCTGTGCATGCCAACCTCGATCAACCGCCGCCAGGGGCCGACCTAGGCTGGTATACGGAGGATGTAAACGGGCCGCCGCCGCCTGATCGTCCGGTCGCATCACAAGACTTTCACAAGCATGACATTGGCCGTCGCGGAACCTTGTTGGCGCTGTCATTGTGCCCAGCTAAGCCGCGCCAGCACCGGCGAGCGCGGGGGCATAGCTGAAGGATCCGCACAATGATCAACAAGACCACGCTGTCTGGCGGGGCTGGGTTGGGCGCCCTGCTGGCGCTCAGCCTGGGCGCCAGCGCGCAGGCGCAGGACACCACCACCGTGTGGCAGGGCGCGCCTCGCTTCTCCAACGAGGCCCTGACCTTCAAGGTCCGCGGCCGGGTCTATGAGGACTACGTCCGCCAGGACGTGAACCGCGAGGTGGGCGTCGACTTCAAGGCCAGCAACACCCGCCTGCGCACCGCCCGCCTGGGGGTCGAAGGCACCTGGAACGCGGACTGGGCCTACAAGGCCGAAGTCACCCTGGCGTCGGCCGGCGGGACCACCCAGTGGGAAGACCTGACCCTCGAATACAAGCCCAACGAATACACCTCCATCCTGGCCGGAAACTTCAAGACCGTGTCGCTCGAGAACATCAACTCGTCCCGCTACAACACCTTCATGGAGCGCGGCGCATATAACGACTTCATCGACGCCGGCCGGGTGATGAACGTCCAGGTCAAGACGAACGGCCTCAACTGGACCGCCGCCGTGGCGGTCTCCGGCGACAGCCTGAACGCCCCCGACGTGGCCACCAACGCCTCGACCGGCTCGCGCGAGGTGATCGGCTTCAACGGACGGGCGACCTATTCGCCGATCCTCACCGACTTCACCACCGTCCACCTGGGCGTCTGGGCCCGCAGGCGCAACCGCGAGGACCAGGCCAACTTCACCTACCAGGTGCGCAACAACACCAACTACGGCGCCCGCTACGTCACCAGCGGCGCGATCGGCGTCCAGGACACCATGGTGGGCCTCGAGGGCGTGTGGATCCACAAGGCCTTCTCACTGCAGGGCGAGTGGGCGAACGCCAAGGTCGACCGCGCCGGAATCGCGCCCAGCGTGGACTTCCAGGGCTACTATGTGGCGGCCTCCTGGTACCTGACCGGCGAGACCCGCCGCTTCGAGGCCTTCAAGGGTGAGTTCAACCGTACCCGGATCCTCAATCCCGTCACCGCCGGCGGCTTCGGCGCCGTGGAGCTGGCGGTCCGCTACGACAACATCGACCTGAAGGAGCTGGCCGGAGCCGGGGAATACTCGGGCTGGACCTTCGGCGCCAACTGGCACCCGCACCCCTATGTGCGCCTCCAGGCCAACTACACCATGTCCAAGAACAACAACCCCGCCGTGGGCGCCGACGTCGACGTCGACACCCTGCAGTTCCGCGCCCAATTCGACTTCTGACCCAGCCTGGCCGGGCCTCGCCCCGGCCGCCTTCTCGGAGAACCACCCATGAAACACCTGATGAGCTGCGCAGCCGCCGTCGCGCTGCTGATGCCCGCCACCGCCGCCCACGCCGCCCGCGACTTCGTCTGGGCCGCCGGCTCCTCCACCGTCTTCCCCTTCTCCACCCGCGTGGCGGAGCAGTACGCCCGCAAGAACAGCGCCAAGCCGCCCAAGGTCGAGAGCCTCGGGACCGGCGGCGGCATCAAGCTGTTCTGCGGCGGCGCCGGCGACAACTTCCCCGACATCGCCAACGCCTCGCGCCCGATGAAGAAGGCTGAGTTCGACCAGTGCGCCGCCAATGGCGTGAAGGACATCGTCCAGATCAAGATCGGCTTCGACGGCATCGTGGTGGCCTCCGACAAGGATGGCCCGAACTACGCCTTCAAGATCGAGCACCTGTACCTTGGCCTGGCGGCCAATGTGCTGCGCCAGGGCAAATTCATCGCCAACCCCTACAAGACCTGGGACGAAGTCGGCTCGGGCCTGCCGGGCAACAACATCCTGGTCTATGGCCCGCCGCCCACCTCCGGCACCCGCGACGCCTTCGTCGAGCTGGGCATCGAGGCCGGCGCGCGGAAATATCCGATCGCGGAGGAACTGCGGTCCAACAACGAAGCGAAGTTCAAGCAGATCGTCGATCCGCTGCGCAAGGACGGCTGGGTCGACGCCGGCGAGAACGACAACGCCATCGTCCAGACCCTGACCAAGACCCCCGGCTCGCTGGGCGTCTTCGGCTATTCCTTCCTTGAGGAGAACGGCGACAAGGTGAAGGGCATGCCCGTGAACGGTGTCATGCCGACCCCGGGGACCATCGCCGACGGCTCCTACCCGCTGGCCCGCTCGCTCTACATCTATGTGAAGAAGTCGCGGATCGCGACCACCAAGGGCCTGCAGGAGTTCGTCAACGAGTTCGTCTCCGACGCCGCCACGGGCCGGGGCGGCTATCTGCCGCAACGGGGCCTGATCGCCCTGCCGCCCGGCCAGCACGCCGCCCAGAAGGCGGTGGCCGAGAAGCTGCCGTCCATGGCTCGCCCGGCCTCCTGAGTTTTACGACCCCCACCAAGACCACTGCGCCGCGGCCCTCCGGCCGCGGCGCCTTTCTTTTGGCCGCGCCCGCTCGTGACATCGAGCCGGATAGCGCTTAAGTTATGCATATACTGTAATTACTGGAAATATCGTATTATAGCCATTGGAGGTCGCGGTGGACTTGCCATCGCTGAACGCGGACTTCGCGGACTACCCCACGCTCGGGAAGCTCTCGCCGGTGGGCGGCTTCCCCCATCCGCCGCGCATCCTGCTGCTGTACGGCTCCCTGCGCACGGTCTCCTACAGCCGGCTTCTGATCCTGGAGGCCCAGCGCCTGCTCGACAGGATGGGCGCCGAGACCCGGGTTTTCGACCCCACGGGACTGCCGCTTCCCGATGGCGCGGCCGCCGATCACCCCAAGGTCCAGGAGCTTCGCGACCTCATGGCCTGGTCGGAAGGCCAGGTATGGTGCAGCCCGGAGCGCCACGGCGCAATCTCGGGCGTCATGAAGTCCCAGATCGACTGGGTGCCCCTGGCCCTGGGGAGCATCCGGCCCACCCAGGGAAAGACCCTGGCGGTCATGCAGGTGTCCGGCGGCTCGCAGTCGTTCAACGCCGTGAACACGCTCCGGCTGCTCGGACGCTGGATGCGGATGTTCACCATCCCAAACCAGTCGTCGGTGGCCAAGGCGTTCCAGGAGTTCGACGCCGACGGGCGCATGAGGCCATCCGACTACTACGAACGGGTGGTCGACGTGATGGAGGAGCTGTTCAAGTTCACCCTCCTGCTGCGCGACCGGAAGGACTACCTGGTCGACCGCTACAGCGAGCGCAAGGCGGAGGGCCGGCCGACCCTCGCGGCCTCCCTGGCCGACTCCGCCATGGCGCACGAGCGGTAACGACGGGTTGTCATATGGCGGTCGCTATGAGCGAGCATTCTGGCATCATGGAAATGGATTCTGCGGTACGCACGCTCGGCGCCCTCGCCCATGGCGGCCGGCTGGAGATATTCAGGCTGCTGATCGTGGCCGGGCCCGAGGGCATGGCGGCCGGGGACATCGCCAAGGCGGTGGGCTGTTACCCCAACACCCTGTCATCGAACGTCGCCATCCTGCACCGCGCGGGCCTGGTGAGCGCCCAACGCGACGGCCGCTCCATCCGCTACGCTGCGGCCTACGACCAGATGGCGGCCCTGCTGGGCTACCTCGTGCAGGACTGCTGCAACGGCGCCGCGGAGATCTGTGGGCCCTTGGCCCAGGCGGTGGCCAGCGTCGCCTGCTGCGACACCCTCAACACCCAGGAGACGCCGGCATGAACCGTCCGTACAACGTCCTCTTCGTTTGCACTGGGAACTCCGCCCGCTCGATCCTGGCGGAATCCATCCTGAACCGGGTCGGAGCGGGGAAGTTCGTCGCCTGGTCGGCCGGCTCCATGCCCGCGGGGCAAGTCAATCCTCTCGCCCTCGCCCTGCTGCGGAAGCTGAATTATCGGGTCGATCACCTCCGTTCCAAGCCCTGGGACGAATTCTCGCGGACCTCCAATCCCGAGGCCCCGGAGTTGGATTTCGTGTTCACCGTCTGCGACAACGCCGCCGGCGAGGTCTGCCCCATCTGGCCGGGCCAGCCGATGAGCGCCCACTGGGGTCTGCCCGACCCGGCCGCGGTGAAGGGCACGGAGGCCGAGCAGGCGCTGGCCTTCGGCGACGCCTACCGGATGCTCTACAACCGCATCGAGATCCTGGTGAACCTGCCGGTGAGCTCGCTGGACCGCCTGACGCTGCAGAAGCGCCTGGACGAGATCGGCAAGGCCACCGGCAAGCCCGAGCCTGCAGGCCGGTGAGCGACGCAGGCCTGGAGCCGCCGCTCTCGGACTTCGACCCGATCCGTCGCCTGACCGCCGAGACCCTGGGCACGGCCCTGCTGCTCGCCGTGGTGGTCGGCTCCGGGATCATGGGCGAGCGGCTGTCCGGCGGCAACGACGCCATCGCCCTGATGGCCAACGCCTTGGCAACCGGCGCCGGCCTGGTCGTGCTGATCACCGTGTTTGGCCCGATCTCCGGGGCCCACTTCAATCCGGCGGTCAGCCTGGTGTTCGCGCTGCGGCGGGAGATCTCCTGGCCGCTCGCCGCAGCCTACTCGGCTGTGCAGACCATCGGCGGCGTGATCGGCGTGTGGACAACCCACCTGATATTCTCCGAACCGGTGTTCCAGGTCTCGACGAAGATGCGCGAAGGCCCCGCCCTGGTGTTCTCCGAGGGCGTGGCGACCATCCTGGGGACGCTGCGCTTCCGTCCGCAGTTCACCCCGGTGGCGGTGGGCCTCTACATCACCAGCGCCTACTGGTTCACGGCCTCCACCTCGTTCGCCAACCCGGCCGTCACCATCGCCCGCAGCCTCTCCGACACCTTCGCGGGCATCGCCCCGTCCTGCGCGCCGATGTTCATCGCCGCCCAGTTCGCGGGGGCATTGTTGGCGGTCGTGGTCTTCCGCTGGCTACTGAAGGCGCGCTGACGCTTCCGCACTCCCAAGAGACGGGTGGAACTAAGCCGCGCTCGGGCTGCGCCGCAGCACCCGCGCCAGGCGTCGCAGGCGCCGCCAGAAGCGCGTTTTCTCCGGCTCGGGATAGGGCTGCAGGTTGCGCACGAAGTCCTCGGCGCAGGCGCGCCAGGAGAACTTCTCCGCGAAGGCCCGCACCGCCCTGCGGTCCAGGTTCAGCGCCTCCAGGCAGGCCTCGCGCAGGCCCTCGGTGGCGCTGCCGGCCAGCACGCCCGCGCCGGAGCCCGGGATGATGTCGATGGGGCCGGGCGCCGGATAGGCGGCCACCGGCGTGCCCGCGGCCATGGCCTCCAGGATCACCAGGCCGAAGGTGTCGGTGAGCGAGGGGAAGACGAAGACATCGGCGCAGGCGTAGGCCGCCGACAGCTCGGCGCCCAATTTGGGGCCCGTGAAGACGGCGTTGGGATACCGCTCCTCAAGCTCCTCCTTCTGGGGGCCTGGCCCCACGATGACCTTGGTGCCCGGCAGGTCGATGGCCAGGAACGCCTCGATGTTCTTCTCCACCGCCACCCGGCCCACATAGAGGAAGATGGGCTTCGGCAGGTCAGCGAAGACATCGGGCTCGGATTCCATCCGTGGACGGAAGATATCGGTGTCCACGCCCCGCGACCAGGCGGAGATGTTGCGGAACCCGTGCTCCTGCAGCTCGTCGCGCATGGTGGGGGTGGCCACCATCAGGCGCCCCGAGGGCTTGTGGAACCACTTCATATAGGCGTAGCCGGCGGCCAGCGGCAAAGGCAGCCGGGCCGAAACGTACTCCGGGAAACGGGTATGGTAGCTGGTGGTGAACGGCAGCTTCCATTCCACGCAGATGCGCCTGGCCGCCAGGCCGATAGGGCCTTCGGTGGCGATGTGGATGGCCTCCGGCTCGAAGGCCTTGAAGCACTCCTGCACCGGCTCGTAGACCCCGATCGCCACCTTGATCTCCGGATAGGTGGGCAGCGGGAAGGTCTTGAACTGGTCGGGGCTGATCACCTCCACCAGATGGCCCATGCCCTTAAGCTCGGCGACCACCCGGGTGAGCGTGCGCACCACCCCGTTGACCTGCGGCTCCCAGGCGTCTGTGGCCAGCAGGATTCGCATCGGCCGGCGGGTGTCGCGCGGGGCGATGATCGCCTCGCGCAGGCGGGTGGAGGAGCGCGGCGGGCGCGGCTTGATGTCCGGCGACACCACCTGACTCTGCAGCCAGGCCCAGAAGGCCCCGAGCAGCGCCTCCTTGGTGGGGAAGTGGCGATAGACGGTGCGTTCGCCGACCCCCACGTCCTTGGCCACCTCGCCGAAATTGAGGTCCTCGAGGGCGCCGCTCTCCAGCTGGCGGCCCACCGCGCGCAGGATCTGCTCGCGGGTCTCCTCCCGTTGCCGGTCGCGAAGGCCGGGCGTGTGGCTCGGGGATTTCATGACAGGGGCACTGTCACGGGTTCGGCGGGAGTGTCAATGCGCGGCGGGCTCAGGCGGCGAGCGGCTCGGGGTCGGCAAGGCTTTCGCGGGCCGGGGCGCGGTCGATCACCGACCAGGACCGCAGGCGGGCCCATTCGAGGATCTCAAGCCGTCCGCAGGGATGCTCCACGAGCGCGGTGCAGCTCTCAACCCAGTCGCCGTCGTTGACGTAGAGGATGTCGCCGATCTGGCGTATCTCGGCCTTGTGGATGTGGCCGCAGATCACCCCGTCCACGCCGCGGCGCCGGGCCTCGTCGGCCACCGCGTGCTCGAAGTTTTCGATGAACTGCAGGGCGTTCTTGACCCGCGTCTTCAGGAAGGCCGAGAGGCTCCAGTAGCCGAAGCCCAGCCGCCGGCGGACCCGGTTCATCAGGGTGTTGGCGGACAGCAGGGCCCGGTAGGCGACGTCGCCCAGGAGCGCCAGCCAGCGGGCATGTTGCACCACCCCGTCGAACTCGTCGCCATGGGTCACCAGGAAGCGCCGACCGTCCGCCGTCTCGTGGACGGCGTCGCGCGCCACCACCACCCCGCCGAAATGGACGCCACAGAAATCGCGCACCCGTCCATCGTGATTTCCCGGGATATAGGTCACCGACACGCCCTTGCGGGCCAGGCGCAGGATCTTCTGGACCACGTCGTTGTGCGCCTGAGGCCAGAACCAGCCGCTCTTCATCTTCCAGCCGTCGACGATGTCGCCCACCAGGTACAGCGACTCGCAGTCGATCTCGCGGATGAAGTCCAAGAGCAGCTCGGCCTGGCATCCCCGCGTGCCCAGGTGCACGTCGGAGATGAACACGCTGCGGAAGCGTCGCGGTCCCGTATCGCCCACTTCAGCCCCCAACGACCTCGGTCCTGCCCATGCGCTAGGCTGATTGCATGTCGGTTTCGTGAAACAGCGTTCGCGGCTGGCGCTTGGACCTGCACGGCTGCTAGGCGGTGGCCAGTAGTCAGGCCTAAGGGGGCCGCCCTGATTTGATTTCCATGGACGCCCACGCCCACCCGGCCAAGGCGACGCCCAAGTCGCTGCGTACCCGCGCCCGCATCCTGGACGCCGCCATGCGGCTGTTTGCCGAGGTGGGCTACCACGCCGCCACCAACGGGCTGATCTCGGACCATGCAAAGCTCACCCGCGGGGCGATGCTCTACCATTTCGCCACCCGCGAGGAGCTGGTGAGGGCGGCCGTCGAGCACATCGAGCGCGCCCGCGCGCGCCTTTTCGAGCAAGCGGCCGCCAAGCCGCCGGCGCCGGGCGTGGACGCCGCCGAACACGCCATCGACGCCTACTGGCTGCTGCTGCACGAGCCGCCCTTCGTGGCCTTCGCCGAGCTGGAGGCGGCGGCGCGCACCGATCCGATGCTGCGCGGGCAGTTGGCGGCGGCCCAGAGCGCCTTCGACCACGCCCAGGTGGGCGGCCGCTTCGGCGCCCTGGCGAAGGCCGGAGACGATCCCCGCTTCCAGGCTAGCCGCGACTTGGGCCGCTTCCTGCTGGAGGGCCTGGCCAAGGGCGCCATGACCTATGACGAGCAGCGCCGCCGCGAGCGCCTGCTGGCGGTGGTCAAGCGGGCGGTCCGCATGCTCAATCGCAAGGGCGACGTCCACGACCTGTGGGACGACTGACGTCTCTAGAGCCTGATCGGTTCGAATCGAACCGTGAATCAGGCTCTACACTTTTGATTTAGAGCAGGATTCACGGCTCGGATGATTCCATCTGAACCGATCCTGCACTAGTGAACGTGGCCGTGGTGATGGGTGGCGCCGGACTCGCGAACCTCCACCGTCACATGCGACAGGCCATCGAGGCCGTCCAGCCGGGCGCGGTAGGCGTCTGGTGACAGCGGGTGGTCGGCGGCGATCACCACCACCGCGGCATGGTGACCCGGGCCCAGGCGCCAGAGGTGCAGGTCGACGATGGTCTCGCCCTCGGCCTGCAGGCGGGAGCGGACCTCGGCGGTGAGCTCCGGACTCGGATTGATGTCCAGCAAGGGCGCGGCGGCGCGGCGCACCAGCTTGACCGCGAACTGGGCCACCAGCGCCGCGCCCACCAGGCCGGCGACCGGGTCGGTCCAGGCCCAGCCCAGATAGGCCCCCGCCGCCAGCCCGGCGATGGCCAGGGCCGAGACCGCGGCGTCGGCGGAGAGATGCAGGTGGGCGGCCGACAGGTTCAGGTCCCCGTCGCGGTCCGAAGGCGTGTCCGACGCCGGCCGCAGCAGCGCCATGCAGATCAGGTTCACCGCCAGGCCGCCGGCCGCCAGCGGCAGGGCCGAGGCGTAGGCCACCGCCTGGGGGGCGAACACCCGGTGTGCGGCCTCCACCGCGATCAGCACCGCCGTCATACCCATCACCATGGCGTTGGCGAAGCCGGCCAGGTAGCCGACCTTGCCGGCGCCCCAGCTGAAGCGCGGGTTGCGGGCGTGGCGGCGGGCGAGCCGATAGGCGGCGGCGGCCGTCAGCAACGCGGCTACGTGCGCGGCCATGTGCAGGCCGCTGGCGGTCAGCGCCATCGACCGGAACGCCAGGCCGCCCGACACCAGGGCGACCAGGGTGACGGCGCAGATCGCGGCCACGATCCAGGTCCGCCGCTCGTTGCGGCGATGGTCGGCGCCCAGATAGGTCTGGTCGCCCTGGAAGGCGTCGAGCGAGCGCGGGATGGGGTCGGTGGCGGCCATGAAGTGTTACTCTATAACGATAAGGGTCCGCAGAACGCCACTTCAGAAATCGTCCCGCGGCGACTACATGGGTCGGCATGACCGAGACCACCGCCGCCACAAAGACCCCCGTCACCGTGCTCACCGGCTATCTGGGGGCGGGCAAGACCACCCTCCTGAACCGCATCCTCTCCGAGGACCACGGCAAGCGCTACGCCGTGATCGTCAATGAGTTCGGGGAGATCGGCATCGACAACGACCTGATCGTCGGCGCCGACGAGGAGGTCTTCGAGATGAACAACGGCTGCGTCTGCTGCACGGTGCGCGGCGACCTGATCCGGGTGGTCTCTGGCCTGATGAAGCGCAAGGGCGGCTTCGACGCCATCATCGTGGAGACCACGGGCCTGGCCGATCCGGGCCCG
>CANJKG010000003.1 GCA_947474775.1 Caulobacteraceae bacterium
ACCTGCCCTGACCGGTCAGCACATCAACCTGGCGCAGCTTGGCGACGATCTCTTCCGGCTTGTGGTGCTTCCTTGCCATCGTTCCATCCATCCAAAATGGTCCTCGGACCAACATAAGGGATGGATCACTTCAAGGGGGTCAGACCACTCGCCGCTGGTGAGCTGGACCTCCACGTCGACGCGCATCGCCTCGACGCCCTGGAACGCCACCGTGACCACCCGCGCGGCCATCTTTCAGGTCCCTATTCATAAGGTTGACTTATCCACAACCGCAGCACGAACCGCGGGCCGGATCAAGAACAAAAATGGAACCTTTCGGGAAAGTGAGACATTTCCGCGACCTGGCGGACGCGGCTGCGAACCCAGGCTAGGCTGTGGCCCGACGCGCTTCAATCCGTTCCCAGAGAATCTCGCCGGCATCGATACCGGTGAAGGTCCGGAGCGCCACGGCGCCGGTGGGAGAGGTGACGTTGATCTCGGTGAGGTGGTCGCCGATCACGTCGATACCGACGAATATCAGGCCGCGCGCCTTCAGCTCCGGGCCGATGGCGGCGCAGATTTCCCGGTCACGGGCGTTGAGCTCTACCGGCTGGGCCTTGCCGCCCACCGCCAGGTTGGAGCGGATCTGGCCCTTCTGCGGCACTCGGTTGATGGCCCCCACCGCCTCGCCGTCGATCAGCAGGATTCGCTTGTCGCCGGAGGTCACGGCGGGAAGGAACTTCTGCAGGATCACCGGCTCGTCGCTGATCTGGGCGTGCAGTTCCAGCAGGGCGTCGAGGTTGGGGTCGTCTGCCAGGTGGCGGGTGACGCCCGAGCCGCCGCGCCCGTTCAGGGGCTTCAACACGACATCGCCGTGCCGGGCGCGGAATTCGGCGATCGCCGCGCGGTCCTTGGTGATCAGGGTCGGCGGCTGCAGGCCTGGGAATTTCGTCACGAACAGCTTCTCCGGCGCGTTGCGCACCGAGACCGGATCGTTGACCACCAGGGTGGCCGGGTGCACCGCCTCCAGCAAGAACGTCGAGTCTATGTAGTTCATGTCGAAGGGCGGGTCCTGGCGCAGCAGGATCACGTCGAACGAAGCGAGGTCCGCGCGCCGCCATGCGCCCAGGGCCGCGTGGTCGCCCGCCACACGCCTCACCGTCACGTCGCGGCCCGAGGCGGTGACCCGGCCCTCGTCCATGGCCAGGGTGTCCGTGGTGTAGACGAAAAGCCGGTGCCCGCGCGCCTGGGCGGCCTCCATCATCAGGAAGGTGGTGTCGCCCTCGATATTGATCCCCTCGATGGGATCCATCTGCACGGCGACGTTCAACGACATGGGCGGCTCCCCTCAGCCCTGCCCACATAGGCGGCGGCGAGCCGCAACGCCAGCCGCAGCGCGACCTAAGGCCAAGCCGGAAATGTTGCACTTGAGAATGATTCTCATTGCCAGGCTGAGTTGTTGCAAATAAGAACGCTTCGCAGTTGCACGGGCCGAGCCGGTGCGGGGGTTACGACGAGATGACCACGAAGCGTAAGGGCATGGTTGAAGCCCGGGTGAAGCGACCCCTGGCCAGCGCAGCCGTGGCCGGACTGGCCGGTCTGTCCATGCATGGCGCGGCCTACGCCGCCGACGATGCCATGGCCACGGCCGCCGCGGACGCCGACCAGCCCACCACGGTCTCAGGCGTGGACGTCGAAGGCCGCCGCCGCATCGACAACGTCAAGTCCACCGCCGAGCCGCTCGACACCCCGCAGACCGTGACCGTGATCCCGCGCGGGGTGATCGCCGCCCAGAACCTGCTGTCGCTGCGCGACGTGCTCTCCACCGTCCCGGGCATCACCTTCGGCGCCGGCGAAGGCGGCGGCGGCTTCGGCGACAGCATCACCTTGCGCGGCTATGCGGCCAGCAACGACGTCACCGTCGACGGCGTGCGCGACAGCGCCCAGTACAGCCGCTCCGACCCGTTCAACCTGGAGCAGATCGAGGTCACCAACGGCGCCAACTCGGTCTATTCCGGGGCCGGTTCGGTCGGCGGGACCATCAACCTCGTGAACAAGCGTCCCGGCCGCGGCGACAGCGCCACCGTCACCGCCGGTGTGGGCGCGGACAACTATTACCGCGGCGCGGTCGACGCGAACCATCGGCTGAACGGCAGCGTTTCCGTGCGCCTGAACGCCATGGTCCACCGGAATGACGCGCCTGGCCGCAGGGTGGAGGCGTTCGAGCGCTGGGGCATTGCGCCGGCGATCACCGTCGGCATGCATAGCCCGACCAAGTTCACGGCGATGTACTTCCACCAGCAGGACACCAACACCCCGCAGTACGGCGTGCCCTACTACAACGGCGGGCCTGTCCCGGGCATCGATCCGTCGACCTACTACGGCTACGCCAACCTCGATGTTCAGGAGCAGAACATCGACATGCTCACCGGCATCCTCGACCACGAATTCGGCGGCGAGCTGGAGGGGCTTCAGGTCCGCAGTCTCACCCGCTACCAGGTTGTCGACCAGTACATCCTCGTGGATCCGCCGCAGGCGGCGGCCGGGGGCATCTGCCTCGCCAGCAACACAGCCCCGGTTTCGACGGCGACGAACATCACCGGCTACGCGCCCTGCCTCGCCGGCCTGCAGCCTGGATTCTACCGGCCCAGCGGTCCGCGCGGCAACTATCGCGACACCCGCAACACCATCCTCCACAACCAGACCGACCTCACCTGGACCGGCGAGATCGGCGGCATGAAGCACGAGGCCGTGTTCGGCTTCTCCGTGATGTCGGAGACCTACCGCCTCGACAACGGCGCCACCCTGCGCACCGCCGTGGGAACGACGGCGCCTTTGCCCGACATGAACATCGCCAACCCGAACAACATCTGGGCCGGGCCGTTCAACGTTATCCAGGGCGGCGGCGCGCTGACCGCCGCCACGGCGACCCCGCCCAACAGCTCTCCGTCCGGCGGCCAGGACGGCGACCGGAACAACCAGGCCGTCTACTTCTTCGACAACGCGAGCCTGAACGACCAGTGGTCGGTCAACCTTGGCGTCCGCTACGAACACAACGAGGGCAGGAACAGCCAGCGCTACTATACGGCCGCCAACTTCCTGCCGAACCCGTTCGGCGGCCAGGCCCCCGGTCCAGCCCAGCCCGGCGCGCAGGGCGGGCGGTTTTCAGGCAACGGCGAGGTGTTCAGGAGCAGCGACAACCTGTTCTCCTATCGCCTGGGCGTGGTCTACAAGCCCCTCCCCGAGGCCAGCCTCTACGTCGCCTACGGCAACTCGAAGACGCCGTCGCAGGCGACCGTCAACGGTTCCGGCGCCTGCACGGCGGTGACCTGCACGGTCGATCCGGAAACCGCGGAATCCATCGAGATCGGCGGGAAGTGGGACTATCGGGGCCGGCTCTCGCTGACCGCCGCCCTGTTCGAGAACAAGCGTGGCAACTATCGGGTCGCGTCCAATGATCCGCTGGTCGTGCCGCAGCAGCTCGATGGCGCGGCGCGGGTCCGCGGCTTCACCCTGGGCGCGTCTGGCCTCATCACCGACGAGTGGGCCATCTTCGCCAACTACACCTACCTTCAGTCGAAGGTGCTCCAGGGCGTCAACGACGCCGACAAGGCCGCCGGCCTGGACTTCACCGCCGGAGACCCCCTGGTCCAGGTTCCCGACCACGCCTTCAGCCTGTTCACAACCTACGACCTGCCGATGGACATCCAGGTCGGCTACGGCGTGACCTACCAGGGCGAGTCCTACCTCACCCAGCACACAGGCACGAGGACGGTCCGCAGCACCATCCCGCTGATCAAGAGCGACAGCTACGTCGTACACCGCCTGACGGTGGCCTGGACGCCCACCGACAGGATCGAGCTGCGGGCCAACGTGAACAACGTCCTCGACAAGGAATACTACACGCGCATCCGCAACAACGGCTGGGCGACGCCCGGCGACAGGCGCAACGCGACCCTCACCCTGAGCTACCGGTTCTGAGCTCCCCCTCGGAACCAGTGGCCGCGCCCCGTCCGTTCTGCTCGCGGACGGGGCGCTTTCATCTTAGAACCCCCACATGATGCTGCAGGTCCCAGGGGTGCTGACGCCCGCGGAGGTCGCCCACGTCCGCGGCCTGATCGACGCCGCCGCCTGGGTCGACGGCAAGGCCACCGCCGGCGCCCAGTCGGGCCTCGTCAAGCGCAACCGGCAGCTGCCGCAGGACGCGCCCGCCGCCCGCGACGCCGGGATCCTGGTCCGCGACGCCGTCCGACGCAGCCCGCTGTTCATGTCGGCGGCCCTGCCGCACACGGTCTTCCCGCCCCTGTTCAACCGCTACGAGGTCGGCGAGACCTTCGGCGACCACATCGACAACGCCCTGCGCTTCCACGCCGACACGGGCGTGCGCATCCGCACCGACCTGTCGGCCACCCTGTTCCTCACCGATCCCGGCGACTACGACGGGGGCGAACTTGTGGTGGAGGATACCTACGGACTGCACGAGGTGAAGCTGGCCGCGGGCGACCTGATCCTCTATCCGGCCTCCAGCCTGCACCGGGTGCGCCCGGTGACCCGCGGCGCGCGCACCGCCAGCTTCTTCTGGGTGCAGAGCCTGGTGCGCGAGGATGCGCGGCGCGCCCTGCTGTTCGACATGGACCTGGCCATCCAGTGCCTGGCGGAGAGCGCCGGGCAGGACGAGCCGGCCATAGTCTCGCTCACCGGCGCCTATCATAACCTTCTGAGGATGTGGGCGGAGCTCTAACGCCTGATCGGTTCAGATGGAACCATCTGAACCGTGAATCAGGCGCTACACTTTTGATTTTCGAGCACGATTCAACGATCAGACGATTCCGTCTGATCGCATCGTGCTCTAGACGCAAGACGCCCGGCGAGGGATTGTGGCGTCGGCAGCAATCGGGGGGAATGACGGCATGGCGGAGATCTCCGCAGAGGGCGCGGACGGGGCGAAGAAACCCACCTCGCTGCGCACCGTGGTGGCGGCCTCGGCCGCCGGCACCGCCTTCGAATGGTACGACTTCTTCGTCTTCGGCAGCCTGGCCCAGGTGGTCTCGAAGGTCTTCTTCTCCAACCTGAACCCCACCGCCGGCTACATCGCCGCGCTCGCCCTGTTCGGCGCCGGCTTCGCCTTCAGGCCCTTGGGGGCTCTGGTGTTCGGCCGCATCGGCGACCGGCTGGGCCGCAAGGGCGCCTTCCTCGGCACCGTCGGACTGATGGGCGGGGCGACCTTCGCCATCGGCCTCCTGCCCACCTACGCCCAGGTGGGCCTGCTGGCGCCGGCCCTGCTGGTGCTGATGCGCATTCTCCAGGGCTTCGCCCTGGGCGGCGAGTACGGTGGCGCCGCCATCTATGTGGCCGAGCACGCGCCCGCCGGCGCCCGCGGTCGCTCCACCAGCTGGGTGCAGACCTCGGCCGCCTTCGGCCTGGCCGGCGCGCTGCTGGTGATCCTCGGCACGCGGCTGGTGGTGGGCACGTACTTCGGTCCCGACGCCTTCGACGCCTGGGGCTGGCGCATCCCCTTCCTTGTCTCGGCCGGCCTGCTGGCCATCTCCATCTGGATGCGGCTGAAGCTCTCCGAGAGCCCGGCCTTCCTGCAGATGAAGGCCGAAGGCACGGCCTCCAAGGCGCCCTTCTCCGAGGCCTTCGGCCAGTGGAAGAACCTCAAGGTCGTGCTGCTGGCCCTGGTGGCCATCATGTTCGCCCAGGGCGCCGTCTGGTACTGCACCTTCTTCTACAGCCAGACCTTCATGGAGAAATTCCTGAAGGTGCCGCCGGCCACCATCAACCTGCTGATGATGGGCGCCACGGTGGCCAGCGCAGTGCTCTATGTGGTGTTCGGCGCGCTCTCCGACCGGATCGGCCGCAAGAAGGTCATGCTGGCGGGGATGGTGCTGGCCCTGGTGGCCTTCTTCCCGGGCTTCCACATGCTGGCCAAGACCCTCAATCCCGCGCTGGCCGAGGCCGAGGCCCGCACCCCCATCGTCGTGGTGGCCGATCCCGCCACCTGCTCCCTGCAGTTCGATCCCGTCGGCAAGGCGAGCTTCGTCACCTCCTGCGACATCGCCAAGAGCACCCTGGCCAACGCCGGCGTCTCCTACTCAAATCAGGCCGGCCCCGCCGGCAGCGTGGCCCAGATCCGTATCGGTGAGGCCGTCGTGCCCTCCCGTGACGCCCAGGCCCTGCCGCCGGCCGAAGCCAAGGCCGTCAAGGCCGAGGTGGAAGCCGCGATAAAAGCGGGCCTGGCCGCCGGCGGCTATCCCGCCGCGGCCGATCCCGAGCGCTGGAACCTTCTGGGCGCCTTCGGGGTGCTGATGATCTTCGTGGTCGCCGCCTGCGCCCTGTACGGGCCGATGGCCGCCTGCCTGGTGGAGATGTTCCCCACCCGCATCCGCTACACGGCCATGTCGCTGCCCTACCACATCGGCACCGGCTGGGTCGGCGGCTTCGTGCCCTTCACCGCCTTCGCCATCGTGGCCGGGGTGGGCGATATCTATTCGGGGCTCTGGTACCCGTTTGCATTCACGGCGCTGTCGGTGGTCACTTGCTTCTTCCTGCTGCCCGAGACCAAGGACCGGCCGCTGGATCAGTAGCCGGCGATCGGCGCGGCCTCGGCCTCGACGCCGGCCGCCTGCAAGGCCTCGAGCTCAGCGCGCCAGCCGGGCGTGACCACCAGCCTCGCAACCCGCAGGCCCTCGCCCGCCAGCTCGGCCAGCCGGTCCGCGCCGATGTCGCCCGCCAGTCGCTCGGCGTCGCGGCGGGCCAGGGCCACGATGTCCGCGCAGGCGCCTGCATCCGCCGCCAGCACATCGGCGGAGGCCAGCACCCGGGCCGCGCGCAGGGTCAGCAGGTCGGCCGGGCCCCGCGCGTCGATGAAGTGGACGAAGCCGGCCAGCGGTTCCGCCCAGGCCAGGGCCTCGCGCAGCCGCCGCGCGGCGATCTCCATGTCGCCCGCCATGGCCGCCTCCGCCGCGGGTCCGCTGAGCGCGGCGCGCAGGAAGGCGCGGCGGCGCGGCAGCTCGGGCAGGGCGGCCCGCACCTCATCCTGCAGCAGCCGGAACAGAGCCGCGACCCGCCCTGCGCCCTCCGGCACCCGGGTCTCGATGTCGTGCCTCAGGAGCGTCGCCAGCATCGGCGAGCCGCCGCCGGTGCCGATGGCGGCCACCACCTCGCCCCGGTCGATCACCGCCGGCGTCGTGAAGTCGCAGAGCGCCGGCCGATCAGCCACGTTCACCGGCACATGGGCGGCCCGCGCCGCCGCCGCCGCGCGCGCGGCGAAGTCCGCATCGGGGCTGGCGATGAAGGCCAGCGCGGCGCCGGCATAGGCCGAGGGATCGGTGGCCTGCTCGCCCCGCAGGCGCAGGATCCGCGCCGGCGAGCCCTCGAACAGCCGGGCCTTGGCCTCCGCCATCTCCCCCTCGCCCGCCACGATGACCAGGCGGCCGGCCAGCGGGTAGAAGGCGGGGAAGGCGTCCACGCGCGCCGGACTACTTCTGGGTCTTCAGGAAGGCGATGATCGCGGCGCGGTTCTCCGCCGAGGCCACGCTCATGGGCATCAGGCTGCCCGGGGCGAAGACGGCGGGCGCGGTCAGGTAGGCGTCCAGGTTGGCGTCCGTCCAGGTCCCCTTCTTGGCCTTCAGCCCGGCCGAGTACTTGAACACCGGGTCGGCGGCGATCTGGCGGCCCGCCACGCCCTGGAGGCTGGGCGCCATGACGGAGGTCTTCGGCTGGTGGCAGCCCTTGCAGGTCAGCATGAACAGCCGCCCGCCGTCGGGCGCCGCCGAGGCGGGCTGCGCGGCCAGGGCGGCCAGGGCGAGGGCGGCGGAAGCGGCGCGGATCATGGTGTCTCCGGGAGGGTTGCGGGCGCTACATACCGGCTAAGGGCCCGCGCCGCCAAGGCGTGCGCTCAGCGGGCGAGGTCCTGCGGCCGGTCGACGTCGAACAGAACGCCCCCATCCGGCGCCTCGACGATGGCGAGATCGGGGCCGAGCCGGTCGAGGATGGCGCGCGCGCCCCTGTCGCCGGTGAGCGCCAGGAGGTCGGGGAACAGCGCACGGCCGATCAGCGCCGGATTGCCCCGCCGGCCCTGGAACTGCGGGGCGGCGGCGGGCGCGCCGGCGGCCAGGGCGGCGGCGAGCCGGTCCAGCAACCCCGCCGGCGTCCGCGGCATATCGCCCAGGAGCACGAACACCCCCTCGGCATCCGCCGGCAGGGCGCCGACCCCGGTCCTGAGCGAGGCGCCCATGCCCTCGGCGTGGTCTTCCGCATGGACGATGCGCAGCCGCGCTGACTGGCCCAGCCGCGTCACCGCCTGGCGCGCCGCCTCGGCCACGGCCTCGGAGTCGGCCCCGGTGACCAGGGTGACCGACCGCACGGGACCGCCTAGCGCCGCGCCCAGGGCGCCTTCGATCAGCGGATGCCCCGCGAAGGGCGCCAGGAGCTTGCGGCCGCCGAACCGGGAGCCGGAACCGGCCGCCAGGACGATGGCCTCCAGGCGCCGAATCGGCGTCGCCTCTGTCGCCAAGGCTGCTTCCTCGCTATCTTCACGCCCACATGACGCTCTACGCCGACATTTCCGAGCACGGAAGAGCCGCCCGCCCGGCCCTGGTGGATGGCTTCGGCCGGGCCGTGAGCTACCTGAGGCTGTCGGTGACCGACCGCTGCGACCTGCGCTGTGTCTATTGCATGGCCGAGCACATGACCTTCCTCCCGAAGGCCCAGGTCCTGACCCTGGAGGAGCTCGACCGCATCGCCAGCGCCTTCGTGGGCCTGGGGACACGCAAGCTGCGGATCACCGGCGGCGAGCCCCTGGTCCGCAAGGGCGTGATGGACCTGATCGGTGGCCTTTCCCGGCACCTGGCCAGCGGCGACCTCGACGAGCTCACCCTGACCACCAACGGCACCCGACTGGCGGAGTTCGCGCCCCAGCTGGCGGGCGTCGGCGTGCGGCGGATCAACGTGTCGCTGGACACCCTCAGGCCCGACCTGTTCCGCACCCTGACCCGGGGCGGCGACCTGGCCAAGGTGCTGGCCGGGATCGACGCGGCCCAGGCGGCGGGCCTTCGGGTCAAGATCAACGCCGTGGCCCTGAAGAACGACAACGCTGCCGAGCTCCCCGAGCTGATCGCCTGGGCCCACGGCCGCGGCCTGGACATGACCCTGATCGAGACCATGCCGCTCGGCGAGGTCGAGGCCGACCGCACCGACCAGTACCTGTCGCTGGCCGCCGTCCGGCGCGAGCTGGAGAGCTTCTGGACGCTCACCGACCTGCCGCTCTCCACCGGTGGCCCGGCCCGCTATGTCCAGGTGGAGGACACCGGCGGCCGCTTGGGCTTCATCACCCCGCTCAGTCATAACTTCTGCGAGAGCTGCAACCGCGTGCGGCTGACCTGCACCGGCGCCCTGCATTCCTGCCTGGGCCAGGAGGACGCCAGCGACCTGCGCGCCGTGCTGCGGGCCGGCGGCGCGGAGTCCGATCTCATCGACGCCATACGCCTGGCGGTGGACGCCAAGCCCAAGGGCCACGACTTCCAGATCGCCCGGGCGCAGCCGGCCGTCGCCCGGCACATGTCCACAACGGGAGGCTGAGGCCGTGGCCAAGGTGCTGCTGTTCGGCCGCCTGGGCGACGTGGCGGGCTGGCGCGAGCGCCAGGTGGCGGCGACCGCCCTCTACGCCATCCGCGACTGCCTGGCCGCCGAGGATCCGGCGCTTGGTGAAGCCCTCGCCGCCCCCGGCGTGCAGATCGCCCTGAACCAGGCCATCGTGCGCGGCGACGCGCCCGTGGGCCCGGAAGCCGAGGTCGCCTTCCTGCCCCCGATGAGCGGCGGATGATCGCCCTCACCGAAAAGGTGTTCGATCCGGGCGCCCTGCTCTCCGAGTTCTGCAGGGGCCGCCAGGAGACCGGCGCCGTGGCCACCTTCACCGGCATCGCGCGGGCGGAAGCCGGCGGGACATCCATCCTGGAGCTGGAGGCCTATCCCGGCTTCACGGAGGCGGAGATCGGCAAGATCGCCGACCAGGCCCGCGCCCGCTTCGGCCTGCACGATGTCTCGATCCTGCACCGGGTGGGGAAGATCGCGCCGGGCGAGCCCATCGTCTTCGTGGCTACGGCCGGCGCCCATCGCCGCGCCGCCTTCGAGGCCTGCGACTTCCTGATGGACTACTTGAAGTCCCGCGCCCCCTTCTGGAAGAAGGAGCACGGGCCCGCCGGCGCCCGCTGGGTAGAACCCCACGCCCAGGACCACGCCGACGCCGCGCGGTGGGACTAAGGAGAGCCCGATGAACGCCCCCGTCCTGACCCCCGGTGGAAAGATCGACGCGACGCGCCAGCTCAAGCCCGTGCGGGTCGCGGTCCTCACCGTCTCCGACACCCGCGTCGCCGAGAACGACACCTCCGGAGACCTGCTGGCCTCCCGCGTGATCGGCGCGGGCCACGAGCTCGCCGACCGGGCCATCGTCCGCGACGACGTCGAGGCCATCCGCGCCCAGGTGAAGGCCTGGGTCGCCTCGGGCCAGGTGGAGGCGATCGTCTCCACCGGCGGCACCGGCATAACCGGCCGTGATGTGACGCCGGAGGCCATCCGGCCCCTGTTCGACAAGGAGATCGATGGTTTCTCGGTGGTCTTCCACCTGGTCAGCTATCAGTCGGTGGGCCTGTCCACCCTTCAGTCCCGCGCGCTCGCCGGCATCGTCGGCGGTGTGTTCGTCTTCTGCCTTCCGGGATCGAACGGCGCGGTGAAGGACGGCTGGGACAAGGTGATCTCCGCCCAGCTCGACAGCCGCCACGGCCCCTGCAACATGGTCGAGCTGATGCCCAGGCTCATGGAGACATGAGCAAGCTCACCCACATGGACGAGACCGGCCGCGCCCGCATGGTCGATGTCTCCGGCAAGGTCGACACCGCCCGCGAGGCGGTGGCTTCCGGCTTCGTGCGGATGAGCCCCGAGACGCTCAAGCTCGCCCTGTCCGGTGAGGGCAGGAAGGGCGACGTCCGCGCCGTGGCCGAGATCGCCGGGATCATGGCCGCTAAGCGGACGAGTGAGCTGATCCCCATGTGCCACCCGCTGGCGCTGTCCAAGGCGGAGGTCCGGATCGAGCCGGCTGAGGGCGGCCTCGCGGTGACCGCCCGGGTCAAGACCACCGGTCCCACCGGTGTGGAGATGGAGGCCCTCACCGCCGTCTCCGTGGCCTGCCTCACCCTCTACGACATGCTCAAGGCCGCCGAGAAGGGCATGGTCATCGAGGCCGTGCGCCTGCTGGAGAAGTCCGGCGGGAAGAGCGGGGACTGGCGGGCGTGAAGCTCCTGGCGGTCGAGGACGCCCGCACACGGATGCTGGCCGAGATCGCCGCCCTGCCGCCCGAGACGGTGGCCCTGGCGCATGCGACCGGCCGGGTGCTGGCGCAGGACGTGGCCGCCGTGCGCGACCAGCCCCCCTTCGACGCCTCGGCCATGGACGGCTGGGCGGTGCGGGCGGCCGACACCCCCGGCGAACTGGCCATCATCGGCGAGAGCGCGGCGGGCCATGGGTTCGCCGGCGCCGTCGGGCCCGGCGAGGCGGTGCGCATCTTCACCGGGGCGGCGATCCCCGACGGCTGCGACGCCGTGGTCATACAGGAGGACGCCCAGGGCGATGGCGACCGCGTCAGGGTCCCGGCGACGCCGCCTGCCCAGCACCGGCGGCCGGCCGGCGGCGACTTCAGGGCCGGCGCGGTCCTGCTGGAGGCCGGCGTCCTGATCGATCCCTGGCGGCTGTCGCTGGCCGCCGCCGCCGGGTGCGCGGAGCTGAGCGTGGGCCGGCGGCCGCGGGTGGCGGTATTGGCCACCGGCGAGGAGATCGTCGAAGCGCCGGCCACCCCCGGCCCGTTCCAGATCTACAACTCCGGCTCGGACGCCCTGGCCGCCATGATCGCCGGCTGCGGCGGCCTGCCGACGACGGCCAAGCCCGTGCGCGACACCCTGGAGGCCACGGTCCAGGCCCTGCGCACGGCCGACGCCGAGCTGATCGTGACCCTGGGCGGCGCCTCGGTGGGCGACCATGACCTGGTGCGGGAAGCGGCCGAGGCGCTCGGCCTGTCGCTGCGGGTGGCCAGCGTCGCGGTGCGGCCGGGCAAGCCGACCTTCTTCGGCGTGCTGGGGGACGGCCGCCGGCTGCTGGGCCTTCCCGGCAATCCCGCCTCGGCCTTCGTCTGCGCGGAACTGTTCCTGAAGCCGATCCTGGCCGCCTACCAGGGCGCGCCCGCCAGGGTCCGCACCATCTCGGCGCTAGCCGCCGGGCCGCTGGCCGCCAACGGGCCGCGCGAGCACTGGATGCGAGCCCGGCTGGCCTTCGAGGACGGGACGATCCGCGCCACGCCCTACAGCGATCAGGATTCGTCCCTGGTCAGCGTCTTCGCCGGCGCTGACGCCTTGCTGCGCCGCCCGCCGGGCGCTCCGTCCGCAGCCATGGGCGAGCCTGTGGAGGTGCTGCCGCTGGCGCGCGTATAGGCTTGATCGGCCCCGCGGGCCGTGAATCAAGCCTATACTTTTGATTTGGGCCGAGATTCACGCAGGCCAATCAGACCTGAAGCGATCTCGCCCTGGCGTAGCGACATGATCTCGCCGATCACCGAGACGGCGACCTCCCAGGGCGCCTTGCCGCCGATGTCCAGGCCGATCGGGGCGTGCAGCCGGGCGATCGACCCCTCGGCGACACCCGCCGCCCGCAGGGGCGCCAGCCGCTCCGGCAGCCGCCGCCGCGCGCCCAGCAGGCCGACGTACCCGGCCGGCGAGGGCAGGGCGACCATCAGGGCCGCGCGGTCGGTCTCCAGATCGTGGGTCGCCACCGCCACTGCCGTCCAGCCATCGATATCCATCTGGCGCAGGGCCTGGCCCGCCTCCTCGCGGCGATAGGCGATTCCCGGGATCGGCGGCGGCGCCACCGGCCCTCGCGAGCGCACCAGGGTGGTCTCCATGCCCGACTGGGCGCCCAGGGTGGCGATGGCCAGGGCCGTCGGGTCGCCGCCCACGACGATCAGGCGCGGGACCGGATCATGGTGCCGCACCACGGCCGCCTCCGGCCAGGGCTCCACCTCGGCGGCGCAGGCCCGCGTCACGCCGTCGCTCACCCAGGTCACCGGCCGGCGTTCGGTCTCCGCCGCAAGCAGTTCGGCCAGGCTCGCATCGTCTGACGCAACCTTTTCCAGGAAGATCTCGATCCGCGCCCCGCAGAGCAGCTGGATATCGGGCCAGGGGCTACCCTCGCCATAGACCAGCCGGCGCGGCTCGCCGTCCTGCAGGCAGGCGGCGGCATGGTCGGCTACGTCGGACTCCACACAGCCCCCGGAGAAATAGCCGGCGACGACCCCGTCGCCGAACACCATCTGGGTCCCCTCGGGCCGCGGGCCCCCGCCTTCCACCGACGTCAGGGTCGCAAGCACCAGCGCCGGGGCCGCCTCCCGCGCCCGCCTCAGGGCGGGCCGGACGTCCTCTGCGAGGCCGAAGGTGGGCCACTCGGGCAAGGGGTCGCGCATGGTCAGGCCTTAACTCCCCGGAAAGGTCTCGGATACGGCTTCTTAGGCATCACGGTGCAAGATGGCGGCTCGCAGGGAGCTTACCAAGTCCAACGGCGTCATGACTCCACTGATCCATAAGCTCGGTCTCGGCTCGGCCCAGTTCGGCCTCGATCAGCAGGCGTCGGGGCGCGGGCGTCCGCGCGACGCCGAGGCGCGTGACATTCTGGCGATCGCCGCCCGGGCCGGTCTGGGCGTGATGGAGGTGGGTGGCCATTCCGCCGCCGCCGACACCACCCTGGCGCAGATCATGCCGCGGCCCAATCCCTTCCGGCTGACCATCACCACCGTGCGGCCCGATCGCGGCGCGGACTTCGCTGAAGCGGAAATCCGCGCGCAGATGCTGCGGCTGGGCGTCGAGAGCGTCGATACGATCCTGGCGCCCTCGGCCACCGACCTGTTCAGCAGCAATGGCCCGGTCCTGTGGGAGCGGCTGCGCGCGCTCCGCGACGAGGGCCTCTGCCGCAAGATCGGCGTCTCGGTCTACGCCTCCGACGACCCGGTGGGCCTGGCCAGGCGCTTCAAGCCGGATGTCGTCCAGGCGCCCGCCTCCCTGCTCGACCAGCGCCTGCTGATCGACGGCACGCTCTCCGAGCTGGCCGGCATGGGCATCGAGGTGCACCTGCGCTCGATCTTCCTGAACGGCCTGCTGTTCCTGCCGCCCGACCGGGCGCCGCATCACCTGAAGGCCGCCGCCGGCCGCATCTCGCGCGCGCGGCGGCTGATCGCCGAGGGCCGCAGCGATCCGCTGCAGGCCGCCCTGGGCTTCGCCCTGTCGCGCCCGGAGGCGAGCGCCGTGCTGGTGGGCGTCGCCTCGGCCTCGGAGATGTCGGCGGTCATCGCCGCGGCCTCAAGCCCGCCGCCGGACCTCGACTGGGACGACATGGCGCTCGACGACCCCATGGTCCTCGACAGCCCGGCCTGGGCCGCCGCCTAGGGTCCTATGGGCCGACGATGTTCGTGAATTCGATGTCGGCGAGGGTCTTGCCGACCAGGACCACGGCGTCCTCGGCCCCGCCGACGCCATCGAAGGTGTCGGCGAACACCACCACGTCGGCGCCGATCTGCACGGCTACATAATCGACAGCCCCGCCCATGATCGCCGAGTCGGCCTGCGTTTTTGCATTGGCGAAGTCAGCCGCCGTGGTCTCCAGGTAGTTGCCCACCGTGCCGCCGGGGCCGGTGAAGCGCAGCACGTCGGACTGCGAGCCTGAACCTCCGGTCCAGTTGATGATCTGGTCGAGGGCTCCCGCAAGGACCCCGGAGTCCCCGGCACCGAAGACAAATCGATCCAGGCCGGCGCCGGCATTCATGGTGTCGGCGCCCAGGCCGCCTTCCAGCGTGTCGGCGCCGCCGCCAAAGGCGGGGTTCTCGTCGCCCATGAGGCTGTCATTGCCAGCTTCGCCGAACAGCCGGTCGTTGCCGACTCCGGCAATCACCGTATCGTTGTCCGCGCCGCCGTTGAGCGTGTCGTCCCCGAAATCGCCGAAAAGGTCGTCATTGCCGGCGCCGGCGAAGGCGTCATCGTTGCCCACCCCGCCCAACAGGGCGTCTCGTCCGCCCCCGGACACCAGCCGGTCGTTGCCGACCCCGCCGTCGAGGGTGTCGTTGCCGGCGCCGCTCGACTGAATGCTGTCGTTGCCATCCTCGCCGCTGAGATCGTCGCTGCCCCCGGCGTCGGTGATGGTGTCGTCGCCGGCCCCCGCCGTCACAGAATCGGAGTCGTTGGTCCCGGAGCCGCTGAGCTGGACGTGATCATTGCCCAAGCCGCCCGAAAGGACGTTCCGGCCGCCAGTATCGGTGACGCTGTCATTGCCGTCCTCGCCGAAGATGCTGTCGCTGGCGGTTCCCGAGGTGATGGTGTCGTCGCCGGCGTTGGCGTTGAGGACGGAGACCGCCGTCCCGCCGCCGATCCGGATGATGGTGTCGTTGCCCTGGCCGCCCAGCAGCGTCAGCAAGCCGTTGCTGCTGGACTGGAGGCGGTCGGCGCCCAGTCCGCCGAGGATGGTGACGAACGAGCCGGCGCCGCCGGCGCCGCCGGTCACCGTGTCGTCGCCCGCCCCGCCGGTCACATTGACCACATTGCCCGTGCCGAAGCTGACCAGGTTATTGCCGTCGCCGGTTCCGATGGTGACGTCGCCGTCACCGCCGGCGATGGTGTCGTCGCCGCCCTCGCCCTCGACCCGGTCGTTTCCGCCATTGCTGATGAGGCTGTCGTTGCCGAGGTTGCCGTTCAGGAAGTCGGCTTGCGGACTGCCGATGATGGTGTCGTTGCCCTGACCGCCCAGGGCGGTGTTGCCGAACGAGATCTGAGGGCTCTGGTTGAACAGGAAGTCGATGTTGATGCGGTCGTTGCCGAGGTTCCCCTGGCTGAAGTTCAACCCGGCGCCGGCGGTGATGCTGTCGTCGCCCGATCCGCCATAGGTTGTGTCGGCGCCCGTGCCGGTGGTCAGCTGGTCGCCGGCCTGATTGCCCTGAAGCAGATTGTTGCCGCCGCCCCCATCGAGCGTGTCGGCGCCGTCGCCGCCGAAGAGCCCGTCGCCCAACGCCGAGTCATGGCCGGGCGCGGAGTCGACATTGTAGTTGTCGCCGTTGGCCGTGCCCACAAACAGGATCGTACCGTCCGGGAAGATCGGCGTCTCGCCCTCCAGGCCGATAGCGAAGGTGACGGTCTTGCCCGTGAGGCCCGAGATGAGGGTGATCGTGGGTCCGGTCGTGGCGGTCGGCGGATTGTACCGCACCGTGGTCAGGTTCGCGCGCTCGCCTGTGGTCTGGAGACCAGGGTGTCGTTCTGGGCGTCGTAGGTCGACGCCTGGGCGTCCGTTACGGTCTCGAAGAAGTAGGTCGCCATGGTCGCCCTCCAGCCACTGCGTCATCCAGGCGCCTCGGGTCCGCGCCATCGACGGCGGGAGCCTAGCCGAAGCGAGAGGACCCGGAAAGAGAACGCCGGTCGCCGCAATGGTTAATACGCAGGCTCGCGCGTTTCAGACGCCGCGGCCGCAAGCGATGGTCCTCACTTCAGAACGCAGTCGGCGAGGCCCTGGCGCCGCACAGTGCCCGCCGCCCGGTCGATCCGGCCGGTCCGGCTCTTCACATAGGGACCGGGCCTGGCGGCCTTCCAGGCCAGCGGCTTGGGCACGATGGCCGCCAGCCGGGCGGCCTGGGTCGCCGACAGCTTGTCGGCGCTCACCCCGAAATTGCGCCGCGCCGCCGCCTCGGCTCCATAGATGCCCGGACCCCATTCGATGGAGTTCAGATAGACCTCCATGATCCTGGGCTTGCCCCAGATCACCTCGATGAGCACCGTGAACCAGGCCTCCAGGCCCTTGCGGACATAGTCCCGCTGCGGCCACAGGAAGATGTTCTTGGCGGTCTGCTGGCTGATGGTTGAACCGCCGCGGATCTTGCCTCGCCCGCGCTCCTTGACCCTGGCGTTGGCCTCCAGGGCCTTGCGCATGGCCTCGAACTCGAAGCCGTGGTGCTCGCAGAAGCGGGCGTCCTCCGCCGCGATCACCGAACGCACCAGCCTGGGCGATATCCTCTCCAGCGGAACCCAGTCGCGCTGGAAGCCCCGACCCTCGAATGTCCGTTGCACCATCAGCCAGGTGATCGGCGGCGGCACGAAGCGGTAGACGGCGACCACGGCGATCGGCCCGGCGATCCCGAAGATCAGGATGAGCAGCCCGATGAGGCGGAGAATGCGCGTCACGGACCCCCGGCTCTCTCGCGCACGCGGCGTCTTCTGTCCCTTGGCCAAGCGCCGAATCCCGATGGCTTCCTGGTCGTAGCTGGAGCCTGGCGGTGAGCGCCGTCAAGCCTGCCGCAGGGGTCAGCCGACGCTGGCCACGCCTGCGCCGCCGGCCTCGTCGCCCCAGGCCACCCGGCGGGCGTCCGGCGTCATCGCGAGCGCGGTGATCGGCGGGCCCTTCTCCGCCTTCAGCGGGATCACCTTGCTCGCCGACAGGTCGCTGGCCCAGACCCGGCCGTCGTCCAGGCCGGCGGCCATCCAGGTGGTGGCCGGCGCGGCGGCGACGCGCAACACCATCGCGCTCTCGTCATAGTTCACCTCGGCCGCCTGCTTGCCCATCGGCCCGGTTGAGCCGGCGAACGGCCAGATCACCGCCCCGTTGGCCCCCGCCGTCGCCAGCAGGGCGCCCTTGGCCAGGAAGGCCAGGCTGCGGACCTTGGCGGGATAGCCGCCCATCCGCAGGTTCTTCTCGTCGGCCACCCGCCACCCGTGCAGCTGATTCTCCTGCATGGCCGAGACCACGAACCGGCCGTCGGAGCTCCAGGCCACGGCCAGGTGGCTTCCGGCCCATTTCAGGATCGCGGGCTTCTGGTCGGCGATACGGGCGTACCAGAGCCAGACGCCGCCATAGGTCGCCGCCGCCAGGCGCCGCCCCTTGGGGTCGAAGGCCAGGTCGGCGATCGACGTCTCGTGCCGGAACAGCCGCTGGAACGCCGGGTCGGCCACATCGCGGACGTGCAGCTCGCGCCCGGCGCCGAAGGCCAGCAGGCCCGAGGCGGAGCTGGCCGCCACGGTGTCGATCCAGCGGCCGGGGATCTCGGCCAGGGTGTCGGCCCCTGTCCGCCTGACCCAGGCGAGGCGCCCGTCGTCGCCGCCGGTGAGCAGGCCCTCGCCCGAGGGATGCAAGGCGGCGCACAGCGCGGCGCCCTGGTGGGCCTGGACGGCGGCGTCGCCGCCCTCGAAGCGGACGGTCCCGTCGCCCAGGGCGAAGGCCGCCCGGCCATCCTTGTCGAACAGGGCGCTGGTCACATAGGCGTCGAAGGCGAAGTGCATGACTTCCCGTAAATCGGGCAGGCCCCCCACGGGAAGCGGTTTTGCGCGGCCGCAGGCTTTACTTTCCGGAAACGGCTTGCCAAAGCTCTCGGAACATCGGCGGGCGCGACCGCGCGCTCCAGGGAAGGACCTATTGTATGGGCGCTAAGCTCGGCGGCGGCGGCGGAGGCAAGTTCGACCTCGGCCAGAACAGCGACATCAACGTCACCCCGTTCGTGGACGTGATGCTGGTGCTGCTCATCATCTTCATGGTGGCGATCCCCGCCGCGACGGTGTCGATCAAGCTCGACCTGCCGCCGGCCATTCCGCCGCCTCCCGGCACCAAGGTTAAGGAGCCGATCCTGATCAACATCCAGGAAGGCGGCGGCCTGTTCATCGGCGACCAACCCACCAAGCTCGCGACGCTGGCGGGCGACCTGTCGACGATCCTCACCAAGGATGATCCGACACTTCCGCCCACCGAGCAGCGCGTCTACATCCGCGCCGACCGGACCGTGCGCTACGGCGACTTCATGGCGGTGATGAACGACCTGCAGGGCAACGGCTTCTATCAGGTCGCCCTGATCAACGAAGACATCTGAGGCTCCGGCCTTCTGACGAGATTGAGCCCGCCTGGTCTCCAGGCGGGCTTTTTCGTGCCTGCGTTCTTGATCAGTGCCTGAACACCCGAACGCCGGTGAACACCATCGCCACCCCGGCGGCGTCGGCGGCGTCTATGACCGCCTGGTCGCCGATCGAGCCGCCCGGCTGGATCACCGCCGTGCAGCCGGCCTCCGCCGCCTGGATCAGGCCGTCGGGGAACGGGAAGAAGGCCTCTGACGCGCAGGCCGAGCCTTTCAGGTCCAGCCCGAAGTCGGCGGCGCGGATGGCGGCGATGCGGGCTGAGTCCTTGCGGTTCATCTGGCCGGCGCCGATGCCGAGCGTCTGGCCGGCCCTGCCGTAGACGATGGCGTTGGATTTCACGTGCTTGGCGATGGTGAAGGCGAACAGCATGTCGGCCACCTCCGCCTGCGTCGGCGCGCGCTTCGTCACCACCTTGAGGTCGGCCGCCTTCAGGCGGGCGTCGTCGCGCCCCTGAACCAGGAAACCGCCGGCCACGGACTTGAAGGTAAGGCCCGGCGCCAGCGGATCGGGCAGGCCGCCGGTGACCAGCAGGCGCACGTTCTTCTTCTTGCGGAACAGGGCTACCGCATCCTCGTCGGCCTCCGGCGCGATGACCACCTCGGTGAAGATCTCCAGCGCCCGGGCCGCCGTCGCCGCGTCCAGACGGCTGTTCAGGGCCACGATGCCCCCAAACGCGCTGGTGGGATCGCACGCCAGCGCCCGCTCATAGGCCTCCGCCAGGCTCCCGCCAGTGGCCACGCCGCAGGGATTGGCGTGCTTGATGATGGCGCAGGCCGGGCCGTCCTTCGGATCGAACTCGGCGATCAGCTCGAAGGCCGCGTCGGTGTCGTTGATGTTGTTGTAGCTGAGCTCCTTGCCCTGCAGCTGGCGGGCGGCGGCCACCCCCACGCGCGGATTGGCGAACCGGTAGAAGGCCGCCTGCTGGTGCGGGTTCTCGCCATAGCGCATGGTCTGCGCCAGCTCCCCGGCGAAGGCTTTGCGCTTGGGCCAGGCCTCGCCCACGGCTTCCGCGAACCACGTGCTGATGGCGGCGTCGTAGGCCGCCGTGCGCGCATAGGCCCGCGCCGCCAGCTTCCTGCGCAGGGCCAGGCTGGTGGTCCCGCCGGCCTGCAGCTCGGCCAGCACCTCCTCCAGGTCGGCGATCTCGGTGCAGACCGCCACATAGCCGTGGTTCTTGGCCGCCGAGCGGATCATCGCCGGGCCGCCGATGTCGATGTTCTCCACCGCGGTCTCGAAGTCCGCCCCGCCGGCCACCGTCTGCTCGAAGGGGTAGAGGTTCACATAGACGAGATCGATGCCGCCGATCCCGTGCTCGGCCATGGCGCGTGCGTGCTCCGGGGCGTCGCGCACGCCGAGGAGGCCGCCGTGGACGATCGGGTGCAGGGTCTTCACCCGCCCATCCATCATCTCGGGGAAGCCGGTGAGGTCGGAAATGTCCTTCACCGCCAGCCCTGCGTCGGCGATGGCCTTGCGGGTGCCGCCGGTGGAGACCAGCTCTACGCCAAGGCCGGCCAGGGTCCGGGCGGCCTCGACCAGGCCGGTCTTGTCGGAGACGGAAATCAGCGCGCGGCGGATCGGCGCACGGTCCGGGGCGGGCGGAAAATCGGGGGCGGCGGGCACGCGGGCTCTCCTTCGCAAAACGAAAAAGTATGCCCAGGCGAGCGGCGTCTGCCTCCCGCGCTCCCCGGTGGTCGCCCACCTTCATCGCCAGTCACACGGGATGGCCGCGACTTAGGGCGAGGCCGGGATTCCGTCAAACGCAGCCTGCGACCCATCCACCGGATTTTTGGGGATCAGCCCCGCAGCGCCGCGATATTGGCGGCGTACTTCTCGGGCCCACCCTTGAACACCGCGCTGCCGGCCACCAGCGCCGTGGCGCCCGCCGCTATGCACTGCGGCGCTGTCTGCGGCGTCACCCCGCCATCGACCTCCAGGACGATGTCGTGGCCGCCGGCGTCGATCATCTGGCGCAGGCGCTCGATCTTCCTGAGCTGGCTGGAGAGGAAGCTCTGGCCGCCGAATCCCGGGTTCACCGACATCACCAGCACCAGGTCCACATCGTCCAGAATCCACTGGATCACCGACGGATCGGTGGAGGGGTTGAACACCACGCCTGCCTTGGCGCCGAGTTCGCGGATGCGCCGCAGGGTGCGGTTCAGGTGCGGCCCGGCCTCGGGGTGGACGCTGATCCAGTCGGCGCCCGCCGCGCGGAACGCCTCCAGGTAGGGATCGGCCGGGGTGATCATCAGGTGGACGTCGAAAGGCGCCTTGGCGTGGGGCCGAAGCGCCTTCACCACGTCCGGGCCGATGGTGATGTTGGGGACGAAGTGGCCGTCCATCACGTCCACATGGATCCAGTCGGCGCCGGCCGCTTCCACGGCGCGCACCTCCTCGCCCAGCCGCGCGAAATCGGCCGAGAGGATCGAGGGCGCGATGATCGGGCGCGTCGCGGTCATGTAGGGGGCTTTAATCTGATGCGCGCCGCTGGGCTAGCTTCGCCGCAGCCTGGCCACATAGAAGCCGTCGATCCCGCCCGGCTGGTGATGCGGCAGGATGCGCAGCGTGCCGTCGGCCCTGAGGCTGGCCTCGGGCGCCCCGCCTTCGCCTGGCGTGGCCGGGTCCAGAGCGAAACCGGGGTTTCGCGCCAGGAAGGCCGCCACCTGACCCTCGCCCTCCTCGGGCTCCAGCGAGCAGACGCAATAGACCAGCCGCCCACCCGGCTTCACCCGCCGCGCGGCGGCGTCCAGCAGGCGGCTCTGCAGGGCCGCGAGGCTGGCGATATCGCCCGGCTTGGCGGCCCACAGCACGTCGGGCTGGCGGCGGAAGGTGCCTGTGGCGCTGCACGGCGCGTCCAGCAGGACGGCCTCGAACTGGCCCTGGGCCGGCCATGACGCCGCGTCGGCGGCCACGATCTGCGCCGAAAGCCCCACGCGGGCGAGGTTCTCCGCCACACGTTTCAGCCGGCCGGCCGACTTGTCCAGCGCCGTCACCGCCGCCCCGGCGGCGGCCAGCTGCATCGTCTTGCCCCCCGGCGCGGCGCAAAGGTCCAACACGGTCTCTCCCGCCTGCGCCGCCAGCAGCCGGGCGGGGATCGCCGCGGCGGCGTCCTGCACCCACCAGCGCCCCTCCGCGAACCCCGGCCAGGTTGAGACGTCGCCGCGCAGGGCCGTGCGCAGGGACCCGCCGGGGAGAACCTCGGCCTCCAGGGGCCCGGCCAGGTCGGCGGCGTCCGCCGGGTCCTTCAGGGAAAGGTCGGTGGCCGGCTCGGCGGCGATGACGGCGGCGATCGCGCGGGCCGCATCCGGGCCAAACGCCGCTTGCCAGCGGGCGTAGAGCCAGGGCGGCGCCAGGAGTTCAGGCCGGTCGAGGTCGGGCGGCTCGCGGGTCAGCCCACGCAGCACCGCGTTCACCAGCCCCTTCAGCGGGCGCGTCCCCGCCTGGGCGGCGGCGAGGTCGACCGAGGTGGCCACGGCGGCGTGGGCGGGCGTGCCCAGCACGAAGATCTGCGCCACCCCCAGCCGCAGGATCTGCACCACGCGGTCAGGCGGCGGCTTTTGGACCTTGGCCTGCAGGGCCGCATCAATGGGCCCCAGCCGCCGCAGCGTCGCCATGGCCAGCGCGCGGGCGAAGGCCCGGTCGCGGGGCGCGAGCGCCGCCAGGCCCGGGTGGGTCAGCCCCTCATCCAGGCCGGCGCGGCCCGAGAGCGCCGCGGTGAGCAGGTTGAGCGCGGCCTCGCGCGCCGGCAGCCCGGGGGCGTCGTTCGGTTCGGTTGTGTTCACGGGCGCCGGCGTGCCCGCTCATGGCCGCCGGCGCAAGCAGCGATTGGGGTCAGGCTGGCTTGGCGGTCTTCCATCGCGACAGCACCACGATCACGAACGTCAGCATGCCCAGGGCCGCCAGGATGCTGCTGCCCGCCAGGATCGGCTCGGCCGCCTTCACGCCGCGCAGGTAGTAGGCCAGCGAAGGGACCATCAGCGCCACGCCCAGGGTGGAGAGGAAGAAGTTGATCCAGCCCAGGCGCCCGCCCGCGCCGCTGACCGCATAGAACGCGCCCATCAGCGCCAGGCTCGCCCAGCCCACCAGGTTGAGGTGCGCGTGCGCGGGCGACAGGGAATGGTCCCCGCTCGCCGCCATGACGATGCCGAAGATCATGCCGGAAAGGCCGCACAGGGCGCCGGCGCTGAAGAAGGCCAAGGAAAGTCTGGGCATGGCGCCCTCCTCGTTCTGGAACGCCGGCGCCCCCACGGGCCGGCCCGGCGAGGAAAACAGGCGACGGCCAAGCTGGCAATGGCCGGCGCCCCTCGCTAAATGTCCGCCATGGACGACCTTCCGCCCAACGCCGCCCCCGACAAGCCGCTGACCCCGGCCGCCCGCCGCGCACTGGAGGAAGCCGCGGCCCGCCACGCCGCCGCCCGGGCCGAGGCGGCCCGCATCGCCGAGGAGGGCGGGCCGAAGGGTCCGGAGCCGACCCGCTTCGGCGACTGGGAGCGGAAAGGCATCGCGGTCGATTTTTGATGTCTCGCGCTGCGGACTGGCTGACCGCCCCGGAAAAGATCCGTTTGCCGGACCCCCTCAGAATACCGCCTTCGGCATGTCCTTCAGCCTAGGCAGCACCAGGTCCTTGTCGGACAGGATCACCTCGCCCTTGAACGGCCAGGCGATGCCGATGTCCGGGTCGTTCCAGATGATCCCGCCCTCGGTCTGGGGCGCGTAGAGGCCGTCCACCTTGTAGGCGATCTCGCTGTCGTCCTTGAGCGTGCAGTAGCCGTGGGCGAAGCCGCGCGGCACGAACAGCTGCTCGCCGGCCTCCGCCGTCAGCGTGGCCCCCGCCCACTGGCCGTAGGTGGGCGAGCCCGGCCGCACGTCCACCGCGACGTCGAAGATCGCGCCTTTCAGCGCCCGCACCAGCTTGGCCTGGGGATGCGGCGCCTTCTGGAAGTGCAGGCCGCGCAGGGTGCCGGCCTTGGCGTTGAAGGCCTGGTTGTCCTGCACGAAATCGATGTCGAGGCCCGCCTCGGTGAAGGCCCTGCGGCTCCAGGTCTCGGCGAACCAGCCGCGCGCATCGCCATGGCGCTTGGGCGTGATAAGCAGGACGTCGGGGAGCGCGAGCGGCGTGATGGTCGTCATGTCGTCCCAGGAACTGGTCAGCGATTTGGTGAGAGACCTTCGGATGGCGCGAGCGGGCGCGAAAGACAAGCCTGGATCGCCAGTCTTCAGCGGGGTTCCGGCCGTCAGCGTCGTCATCGTCACCTACGGGTGCGCCGACACCCTGCCCCGCTGCCTGGCCGACCTGAAGGCGCAGACCTTCACCGACGTCGAGGTCGTCCTGGTGGACAACGGCTCGGCCGACCGCGCCGCCCAGGACGCCGCCGCCGGCGACCCCTCGCTGCGCCTGCTGGAGAATGGCGCCAACCTCGGCTTCGCCGCCGCCGTGAACCGGGGAGCGGCCATCGCGCGCGGTCGCTGGATGGCCCTGCTCAACCCCGACGCCTACCCCCGCGCCGACTGGCTCCAGCAGCTCGTGGCGGCGGCTGAGACCCACCCCGCCGTGCGGACCTTCGGCTCGCGCCAGCTCATGGCCGATGACCCCGGACGCCTGGACGGCCTGGGCGACGTCATGTCGGTGGCGGGCTATCCGTTCCGGGGCGGCTACCGCCACCGCGACCCCGGCCCCCAGCCGGTGGGCGAAGTCTTCTCGGCTTGCGGCGGCGCGATGCTCATCGACCGCGCCCTGTTCCTGGAGCTGGGCGGCTTCGACGAGCGGCTGTTCTGCTACTGCGAGGACGTCGATCTCGGCTACCGCCTGCGGCTGGCCGGCGAGACCGCGCTGATCGTCCCGGACGCCGTGGTGCTGCACGAGGGCTCGGCCTCCTCCGGCGGCCCGCGCTCGGACTTCGCGGTGTTCCACGGGACCCGCAACCGGCTGTGGGTGTTCGTCAAGAATACGCCGCCGATCCTGTTCTGGTTCAGCCTGCCGCTGCATGTGCTGGCCACCCTCGTGCTGTTCGCCCGCCACGCCACCCGGGGTGAGCTGGCCGCGCCGTGGCGGGGACTGATGGCGGGCCTGAAGGGGATCGGCGTGGCGCTGGAGGCCCGTCGCGAGGCTCAGGCCGCCCGCAAGGTGGGCTCCGCCGCCATTGCCCGGGCCATGAGCTGGAGCCCGCTCGACCTCCTGCTACGCCGCGTGTTCATCCAGCGGCGGCCGCCCACTCGATGAGCCTTCGCATGAAGGCCGCGCCGCGCTGCATCTGGGACAGGTCCACATACTCGTCCGGCTGATGTGCCTGTTCGATGGAGCCTGGCCCGCAGATCACCGTCGAGAAGCCCGCCTCCTGGAACTGCCCCGCCTCGGCGGCGAACGCCACGGCCCGCGCCGGCCCGTTATCGCCCGCCAGCCGCCTCGCCAGGGCCTCCGCCGCCCCGTCGGGCTCCGGCGCCAGCGGCGGGGTGTGCGAGCGGCGCTCCACCGCCACGCCGGCCTCCGGCGCACGCGCCTTGAGCTTCGCGTCCAAGGACGCGGCCTCGGCCATGAACGGCGCCAGGATCGCCATCGGGTCCAGCCCCGGCGGGCAGCGCAGGTCGAACAGGAACGAACACTCCCGGGCCAGGATGTTGCCGGCCGTGCCGCCGTGGATAACCCCGATGGTCAGGGTCGCCCCCTTCGGCGTGAACGGCGAGGCGGGGTCGGCCTCCCGCTCCAGGCGCGCCGCGAGCGCCGACAGCGAGGCCATCAGCGGCACGGCCTCCATGATCGCCGAGACGCCCTGCTGGGTCTGGCTGGAATGCGCCTCGCGCCCGGTGACCGTGACGGTGAAGGTGCTGATCCCCTTATGGCCGTTGACCGCCATCATGCTTGTGGGCTCGCCCACGATCACCAGGGCCGGCTTCGGCGACCCCGCCGCCAGGGTCTCGATCATCGAAGGCGCGCCCAGGCAGCCCACCTCCTCGTCGTAGGAGAAGGCCAGATGGACCGGCCGCCTGATCCCGCCCGACGCCAGCTCCGGCACGGCGGCCAGGGCGAGCGCCAGGAACCCTTTCATGTCGCAGGTCCCGCGCCCGTAGAGCCGGCCGCCGCGCGCCATGAGCCTGAAGGGGTCGGTGCTCCACGCCTGGCCGTCCACCGGCACCACGTCGGTGTGGCCCGACAGAACCACGCCCCCGTCGATCGCCGGGCCGATCAGGGCCGCCAGGTTGGTCTTGGTCCCGTCAGCGTTGGGGACGCGCCGGTGCGGCACGCCGTAGGTGTCCAGGTAGCCCTCCACCCAACGGATCAGCGCCAGGTTGGAATGCCTGGAGGTGGTGTCGAACCCGATCAGCGTCTCCAGGATGCGCAGCGCGGCGGGCGTCAGGTCATCGGCGGCCATGGCCCGACCCTAGCCCCGCGGCGCGGCTGGACCTAGCCCTGCCCTATCGACCCCGGCGCCGGGATGAAGTCGATCAGCTCGATGCGGAAGATCAGCACGCTGTTGGGCGGGATCTCGCCGCCGCCCTCGGCGCCGTAGCCCAGCTCCGGCGGCACATAGAGGATCCACTCGTCGCCCGGCCGCATCAGCTGCAGGGCCTCGACCCAGGCCGGGATCAGCGCCGGCAGCGGCATGGCCGCCGGCTGGCCGCGCTCGTAGGATGAGTCGAACACCTTGCCGTCGATCAGCTTGCCCTCGTAGTGGACCTTGACCTCGTCGTTGGGCCCGGGCCGGCGTCCGCCGGGCGGGCCTTCGCGCACCACCTTGTACTGCACGCCGCTGGGCAGCACGCGCACGCCGGGCGCCTTGGCGTTGGTGGCCAGGAAGGTGGCGGAGGCCGCGCTCTGGTCGGCCGCCGCCTTCTGGCAGCCACCCATGGTCAGGGCGGCGACAACCGCAAGGATCAGAAAACCACGCATGTCAGACAGCCCTCGGCGGATACCCGTGCTCGCGCAGCGCATCCATGATCTCACGGGTGTGCTGGGAATCGCGGGTCTCGATCATGATATCGAACTCGGCGCCCTTGGCCGGGACGTCGAGGGCGAGGCGGTTGTGCGCCACCTCGATGATATTGGCGCCCATGTCGCCGATCACCCGCGAGACGGTGGCCAGGAGGCCCGGCCGGTCGTCGCCGATGATCCGGAGCGACACCAGCCGCTGGTCGCGGACCAACTCGCGCGTGAGCACGCTGGCCAGCAAGCGCGTGTCGATATTGCCGCCGGTGAGGATCAGGCCACACTTCTTGCCGCGGAACTTCTCCGGGAAGGCCAGCAACGCCGCCAGCGACGCCGCGCCGGCCCCTTCCGACACCACCTTCTCAACGTTGCAGTAGAGGGCCACCGCCCGCTCGAAATGCGGCTCCTCGATCAGCAGCACCTCGTCGATCAGCGGCCGGGCGACAGCGTAGCTCACGTCCCCCACCTGCTTGACCGCGATGCCCTCGGCGATGGTGGCCCCCCCGGTGGTGAGGCCGGCGTTCACCCCGCGCATGCGGGCGGTGAAGGACGGATACATGGCAGGCTCCAGGCCCAGCACATGGATCTCCGGCTTGATGTGCTTGGCCGCCGTGGCCACGCCGGCGATCAGTCCGCCGCCGCCGATCGGCACGGGCAGCACCTCCAGGTCGGGGACGTCCTCCAGCATCTCCAGGGCCACCGTCCCCTGGCCGGCCATCACGTCCAGGTCGTTGAACGGATGGACGAACACCAGGTCGCGATCCTCGCGCAGCTTGGCGGCTGAGGCCGAGGCCTCGTCATAGCTGTCGCCGTCGATCACCACGTCGGCGCCGAACGCGCGGGTCTGCTGCACCTTCATGAACGGCGTCGAGCGCGGCATGACGATGGTCACCGGCACCCCCAGCCGCGCCCCATGATAGGCCAGCCCCTGGCTGTGGTTGCCGGCCGAGGCGGCGATCACGCCGCGCTTCTTCTCGGCTTCCGTCAGCTGCAGCAGCTTGTTGAGCGCGCCTCGCTCCTTGTAGGCGGCGGTGAACTGGAAGTTCTCGAACTTCACCCACACCTGCGCCCCGGTGATCTCCGACAGCGTCCGCGACGGGCGGCACGGGGTGCGCTCGATATGACCCTTCAGCCGGTCTTGCGCGGCGAGGATATCGTCGAAGGACAGGGTCATGGCGTGGCCAATGGTCCGGAACGGGGGGATCGCGAAAAAGGCGCGCAACCTAACGGCGGGCGGGCGTTAGAGCAAATCGTCCCGCTTCACCGCCCTCAGCCCCTCCACCGCGTCGCGCACGGCGTCGGGCCGGTCGCGTGGCGCCACCAGCACCACCCCGTCCTGCACGATCACCACCAGGCCGGAGACGCCGGCCAGCACAACCGTGGCCCCTTCCGCCCGCACCAGGTTGCCGGAGCCGTCGTCGACGATGGCGTCGCCCGTGAGCGCATTGCCGCGCACGTCCTTCTGCTGGCGCTCCCACAGGGCCGACCAGGCGCCCACGTCGCTCCAGCCCATGTCGCAGGCCACCACCACCGCCTTGTCGGTCTTCTCCATGATCGCGTAGTCGATGGAGATCGAGGGCGCCTTGGCGAAGCTCGGGCCCAGCGGCAGGGCGTCGCCCGCTGGCGCGGCCTCGGCGACGGACGCCTCGGCCGCCGCCGCCACCTCCGGCGCAAGCCGCCTGGCCTCCTCCAGGAAGGCCCGAGCGCAGAACAGGAACATGCCGGAATTCCAGCTGTAGGCCGGGTCGGCCGCATAGCGGGCCGCCCGCTCCGCATCGGGCTTCTCCACGAACTCCGCCACCGGCCGCACCAGTCCTGCGCCGCCTTCCGCGCGGATGTAGCCGTAGCCGGTCTCCGCCCGCTCCGGCTTCAGGCCGAACACCACCAGCTTGCCCTCCACCGCCGCCGCGCGGCCCGCGGAGATCGCCGCCTCATAGGCCCCAAGGTCGGCGATCCGGTGGTCGGAAGGCGCCAGCAGCACCATGGCGTCGGGATCCAGCGCCTGGACGATGGCGGCGGCCGCCACTGCACAGGCCGCGGTGTTGCGGGGCGTGGGCTCCAGCACGAGCCGCACCTTCGGAATACCCGCGGCGGCCATCTGCTCGCGCACCAGGTCGGCGTGCTCGGCCGCGCAGATCACCACCGGCGCCTCGAACAGCGCGCCTTGCGAGCGCAGCGCCGTCTCCTGGATCAGGGTGCGCCCACTCACCAGGGCGTGGAACTGCTTGGGCTTGGCCTTGCGCGACAGCGGCCACAGGCGCGTCCCCGCGCCGCCGGACATCAGGACCGGGACGATCCTCGCCACGGCCTTAAGCGGCCTCGGCCGGGGGGTCGAACTCGGAGACCAGGTGCCCAGGGACCACCTCCTTCAGCTCAGGCGCCGCGAAGGGCGCCGCCCCGTCCACCGGCAGTCGGGAGGGCGCGAAGCGGAACGCCGCCTTCGGGTCCATCGGGCTGGGGGGCTCGCCGGTCAGGCGCACCCGCTTGCGGGTCCGCTCCACCTTCGGGTCCGGGATCGGCGCGGCCGACAGCAGGGCCTTGGTGTAGGGGTGCTGCGGCGCGCTGTAGATCCGCTCCCGGTCGGCCAGTTCCATAACCCGGCCCATGTAGAGCACCAGCACCCGGTGGCTGATCTCGCGCACCACCGCCAGGTCGTGGCTGATGAACATCATCGCCAGCCCCATCTCCTTCTGGAGCGCGATCAAGAGGTCGATGATCTGCGCCCGGATCGAGACGTCCAGCGCCGATACCGCCTCGTCGCAGATCACCAGCTTCGGTTTGAGGATCATGGCGCGCGCGATCCCCACCCGCTGGTTCTGGCCGCCGGACAGCTCGTGCGGATAGCGGTTGATCAGGTCGGTATCCAGCTCCACCCGGGCCATCATCGCCCGGATCTCGGCGTCCCGTTCGGCCCCGCCCATGTCCGGCCGGAACACCCGCAGCGGCTCTGAGATGGAATCCCCGATGGTCATGCGCGGGTCGAGGCTGGCCAGGGGGTCCTGGAAGACGATCTGCAGGTCCTTGCGCGCCTGGCGCAGGGTCTCGCGGTCGGCGTGGGTGATGTCGCGGCCCAGCAGGGTCACCGTCCCCTGGGTGGCCGGGATCAGGTTCAGCGCCGCCCGCGCCAGGGTCGACTTGCCCGAGCCGCTCTCGCCCACCACGCCCAGGGTCTCGCCCTGGCGCACCTGGAAGCTCACGCCGTCGACGGCGCGCAGCTGGCGCTTCTTCCCGAACATCCCCTCGGCGATGGGGAACCAGACCTTCACGTCGCGGCCCTCGACCACCACGGGCGCGTCCTTCGCCACCGGGTCGGTCACCGGCCGGCCGCCCCGGTCGGCGCGGTCCAGGCGCGGGATCGCGTCCAGCAGGGCGCGGGTGTACTCGGTCTTCGGATTGGCGAAGATGTCGCCCACCGGGCCTTCCTCCACATAGGCCCCGTCCTTCATCACGCAGACCCGGTCGGCGAGCCTGGCGATCACCCCCATGTCGTGGGTGATCAGCGCCATGGCCGAGCCGGTCTCCCGCTGCAGCTCGGCCATCAGGTCGAGGATCTCGGCCTGCACAGTCACGTCCAGGGCCGTGGTGGGCTCATCGGCGATCAGCAGCTCCGGCCCGCCGGCCATGGCCGCGGCGATCATCACCCGCTGGCGCATGCCGCCCGACAGTTCGTGCGGATATTGCCGCATCCGCCGCGCGGCCTCCGGGATGCGCACCTTGTCCAGCCATTCGCGGGCCCGCGCGTCGGCCTCGCGCCCCGACAGCCCCAGGTGCAGCCGAAGCGGCTCGGCGATCTGCTCGCCCACCCGCACGTGCGGCGTCAGCGCCGTCAGCGGGTCCTGGAAGATCATGGTCATCTTCGAGCCGCGGATGCGGTTCAGCTGGCGGGGCTTCAGGCCCAGCAGCTCCTTGCCCTGGAACTTCGCCGAGCCGGAGGCCCGCCCGTTGCGAGCGAGCAGCCCCATCACCGCCAGGAAGGTCTGGCTCTTGCCAGAGCCGCTCTCGCCCACCACGCCGAGCGTCTCGCCCCGGCCGATCGACAGCGACACGCCCCGCACCGCGTTCACCGCCCCGTCGTGGGTGTCGAAGTCCACCTTCAGGTCGGCGATGTCGAGGACGGGCGGCGATGACGGCGGCAAGGAGGCCTCGCAGATTAGGGACCCAGGAACATAGACACCGAATGGGGCTTTTTGAAATCGCCCGCTATAGTCGCGCTCCGTGACCAGCCAGTCCCAGACCCGACCCGCCCTGTTCCTCGACCGCGACGGCGTGCTCAACGAGGACCGGGGCTATGTGTCCCGCTGGGAGGACTTCCGCTGGATCCCCGGCGCGCGGGAGACCGTCGCGGCCTTCAACCGGGCCGGCTGGCTGGTCTTCGTGGTCACCAACCAGTCCGGCGTCGGGCGCGGCTACTACACCGAGGACGACATGCACGCGTTGCACCGGCGGATGGCGCAGGACCTGGCGAGCGTGGGCGCCCACATCGACGCCTTCTACTTCGCCCCGCACCATCCCGAGGCAGCCAGCGAAACCTACCGCCACCCCGACCCGCCCGACCGCAAGCCCAACCCCGGCATGATCCTGCGCGCCCTCGCCGAATGGCCCGTGGACCGGGACCGCTCGGTCATGATCGGCGACAAGCCATCGGACCTGGAGGCGGCCACAAGGGCGGGAATCCGGGGCGCGCTGTTCCCCGGCGGCGATCTGTCGAGGTTCGTCGCCGACCAGCGACTGCCGACCTGACATCCTTCTCCCCTTGCGGGAGACGGAAAGCCTCACCGCGCCTCCATCGCCGCCAGCATCCGCCCAAGGGTCGTAAGCTCGTCCGCCTCGCCCGGCGGCTTGTCCCAGCGGATGCGGTTGATGCGCGGAAACCGCATCGCCACCCCCGACTTGTGGCGGGTCGAGCGTTGCAGCCCCTCGAAGGCCACCTCGAACACAAGCCCGGAATGCGGCTCCGCCCGCACGGAGCGCACCGGCCCGAACCGCTCCACCGTGTGGTCGCGGACGAATTTGTCGATCTGCTTCAGCTCCTCGTCGGTGAAGCCGAAATAGGCCTTGCCCACCGGGGTCAGCATCCGCTTGCCGTCGGGCCCGGCGGTCCACACCCCGAAGGTGTAGTCGGAATAGAAGCTGGAGCGCTTGCCGTGCCCCCGCTGGGCGTACATCAGCACCGCGTCGATCAGGAACGGGTCGCGCTTCCACTTGAACCAGGGCCCCTTCGGCCGGCCGGCCTCGTAGATCGAATCCCACCGCTTCAGCATCAGCCCCTCGGCGACCTGGGGGTCTCCAGCCGGCGGCTGCGCCCTAAGCGCCGCCAGAGCGTCCCAGCTGTCGAACGGCTGCACCGGCGACAGATCGATGCGCTCTGTCGCTTCCCGCGCGACGAAGGCCTCCAGCCGCCTGCGCCGCTCCCGGAACGACAGCAGGCGCAGATCCTCAGGACCCTCCGCCAGCAGGTCGTAGGCCCGCACGCCTGCCGGGAATGCCGCCAGCGCCTTGGCGTCCACGGTCTTGCGGTTCAGCCGCTGCTGCAGGTCGGCGAAACTGGCCGCCTTGCCGTCGCGCAACACCAGCAGTTCGCCGTCCACCACGCCCTCCTGGTAGAGCGCGTGCAGCACATCGGGAAAGCTCTTCGAGATGTCGTCCCCCGTGCGCGTGTAGAGCCGGCGCACCCCGCCCTCGTTCACCGCCTGCACCCGGATGCCGTCCCACTTCCACTCGGCGGCGTAGTCGGCCGGGTCGAGCCGGCCGAAATCCACCGCCTCGTCGATCGCCTGGGCCAGCATCACCGGACGGAAGCGCCCGGGATTGTCCGACGACGGCTTCTCGGACCGTCCCTCCAGCCAGGCGAACAGGTCCTCATAGGGCGGGTGGAGCGCGTGCCACAATTCCTCGATCTCGGCGGGCTCGACCCCGCCCATCTCGGCCGCGGCCCGCTTGGCCAGGCGGGCGGTGAGGCCCACCCGCAGGCCGCCGGTCATCAGCTTCAGCAACGCCCAGCGGCCGGTGGGCTGCAGGGCGTCCAGCCAGCCCTCGATCAGCGCCTGGACCTCGGCCCGGGTCGCGCCGCGCAGCGCGTCCACCACCTCCGACAGCTCCGGCTCGCGGTTCGCCCCCGGCCGCGCCGGCCAGGCCAGGGCCACCGTCTCGGCCAGATCGCCCACATAGTCGTAGGACCACCAGAAAAGCTGCGGGTCCATCCGCGCCTCGATGGCCTTGCGGATGAAGGCGGGCTTGGCCGCGTCGAACGTGAGCTCGCCGGTGAGCGCCGCCAACGCCCACCCCCGGTCGGGATCGGGAACGTCGCGCAGGTGGTCGCGCACCAGGGTCAGCTTGGCGTTGCGCGAGGCGGTCAGCGACAGCCGGTCCAGCAGCTCGGCGAAGGCTTGCATCGGATCAGTCTAGCGGAGGTTTCACCCCTCGCCGATCATCCCGCCCTCGCGGCGGTGCGCATCGCCGCTTCCCCGCTCGCCATCGGGCGCGGGCGCCGGCGTCTCCTCAGGCGGCGTGGCCATGGGCGGGGTCTTCATCCCACCTTCCTTCAGAGGCTCGGACGGCTTCGGCGGATTCTGCGGCTCGGACATGCCCGATGAACGTGCGCCGAGAGCCGCCGTTCCAGGTCCTCCCCCCTTGGGGAAGATGTCCCCAGGCGCCGGAGGAGCCCGCTCACGCCTGGCGATGACATCTTCGTGTTCGCTGGCGATGGCCGTGCTTGCGCCGCCGCCCCGCCATGCCCTACGACGGCGACCATCCTCCGCTCCAGCTTGAGACCCGCCCCATGACCGACCTGCTGCTGCTGCCTGGCGACGGGATCGGGCCCGAGGTGACGGCCCAGGTCCGCCGGGTGGCCGAGAAGATCGCCCCCGACCTGACCATCGACGAGCGGGACTTCGGCGGCCTCAGCTACGACCGGCATGGGGTCCCCGTCACAGACGAGGCCGTGGCCGCCGCGAAATCCGCCCGCGCCGTGCTGATGGGCGCGGTCGGCGGACCCCAGTGGGCCTCGGCCCCGCGCGACAGACGGCCCGAGGCCGGGCTGCTGCGGCTGCGCACCGAGATGGCGGTGTTCGCCAACCTGCGCCCCGCCCTGTGCTTCCTGCCCCTGGCCGACGCCTCGTCCCTCAAGCGGGACCGGATCGAGGGCCTGGACTTCATGATCGTCCGTGAGCTTACCGGCGGGGTCTATTTCGGCCAGCCCCGCGGCATCGAGGACCTTCCCGGCGGCGGGCGACGCGGCGTGGACACCCAGGTCTATACCACCGCCGAGATCGAGCGGGTGGCCCGCGTGGCCTTCGAGCTGGCCCGCGGCCGGCGCAACAAGGTCCACAGCGCCGAGAAGTCCAACGTCATGGAAACCGGCCTGCTGTGGCGCCAGGTGGTCACCGACCTGCACAGGCGTGAGTACGCCGACGTCGAGCTGGAGCACATCCTGGCCGACAACGCCGCCATGCAGATCGTCAAGGCGCCCAAGCAGTTCGACGTCATGGTCACCGACAACCTGTTCGGCGACATCCTCTCCGACGCCGCCGCCCAGCTCACCGGCTCACTGGGGATGCTGCCGTCCGCCGCCCTCGGCGTCCCTGGGTCGCCCGGCCTCTACGAGCCGATCCACGGCTCGGCGCCGGACATCGCCGGCAAGGGCATCGCCAATCCGCTGGCGGCGATCCTGTCCTTCGAGATGGCGCTCCGCTGGTCCCTGGGCCGCGCGGATCTCGCCGACGCCCTGTTCAAGGCGGTGGAAGCCGCGCTGGAGGCCGGCGCCCGCACCCCCGACCTTGGCGGATCGATGACTACCGTCCAGATGGGCGACGCCGTCCTGGCGAAGCTCTAGGGGAGACGACCATGGCCCACTGGCTGATCAAGTCCGAGCCCGTGAAGTACAGCTTCGAGGACCTGCGGCGCGACGGCAGGACCGTGTGGGACGGGGTCCGCAACAACCAGGCCGCGCTCTACCTGAAGGCCATGAAGCTGGGCGACGAGCTGGCCTTCTACCATTCCAACGAAGGCCTGGCGGTGGTGGGCGTGGCCAAGGTGGCGAAAGAGGCCTTCATCGACCCCACCGATCCCGCCGGCCGCTTCGTGGCGGTGGAGGTCGCCCCTGTCCGCGCGCTGAAGACCCCGGTGCCGCTGGCCGCCCTGAAGGCCCACCCTGACCTCGCCGGCATGGCCATGTTCCGCCAGTTCCGCCTCTCCGTCTCCCCGGTCACCGTGGCCGAGTGGAAGACGATCATGGAGCTGGGCGGGAGCTGAGCCTACCCTCGCCTTGCGCGCGCGGGCCTCAAGGCGTATCAGCACGCTCCCTCAAGACTAGGAGATATCCGATGGGTTACCGGGTCGCCGTTGTCGGCGCCACGGGCAACGTGGGCCGCGAAATGCTGAATATCCTCGAGGAAGTGAACTTCCCCGTGGACAAGATTCACGCGATCGCCTCGCGCAAATCCATCGGGGTGGAAGTCAGCTTCGGCGACAGGATCGTCAAGTGCGAGGATGTGGAGCAGTTCGACTTCTCCAGCGTCGATCTTGTGCTGATGAGCGTCTCGGGCGCCTTCTCCAAGGTCTGGTCGCCGAAGATCGGCGCCGCCGGCCCCATCGTCATCGACAACTCCTCGGCCTGGCGCATGGACCCGGACGTGCCCCTCGTCGTGCCCGAGGTGAACCCCGACGACGTGGAGTGGGCGGACCGCAAGAACATCATCGCCAACCCCAACTGCTCGACCGCCCAGCTGGTGGTCGCGCTGAAGCCCCTGCACGACCGCGCACGCATCAAGCGCGTGGTGGTGGCCACCTACCAGTCGGTCTCCGGCGCGGGCAAGGAAGGCATGGACGAACTGTTCGACCAGACGAAGAACGTCTTCGTCCTGGGCGCGACGCCGCCCAAGAAGTTCCCCAAGCAGATCGCCTTCAACGTCATCCCCTTCATCGGGGCGTTCAAGGACGACGGCTATACCGACGAAGAGCACAAGATGTGGGACGAGACCCACAAGATGATCGATCCCGACATCAAGCTCACGGTCACCTGCGTCCGCGTGCCGGTGATGGTGGGCCACTCGGAAGCCGTGAACATCGAGTTCCACGAGCCCCTCGACGAGGACGAGGCCCGCGACATCCTGCGCGAGAGCCCCGGCCTGATCGTCATCGATCGCCGCGACGAGACCGGCTACATGACGCCCAAAGAGGCGCAAGGCGAGTTCCCGGTCTACGTCAGCCGCATCCGCAACGATCCGACCGTCGAGCACGGCCTATCCATGTGGGTGGTGGCCGACAACCTGCGTAAGGGCGCCGCGCTCAACGCCGTGCAGATCGCCGAGCTGCTGCACGCCCGCGGCCTGATCCGCACCAAGGCGCTCGCCTAGGCCATGTCCTCGTCAACGCCGGGCGGGGAAACCCGCCTGGCGCTAGCCGCGGGTGTCGCCACCAATCTGTTCTGGGGTCTGATGCCGCTCGCCTACCAGCTGCTGGGCAGGCTGGGCGTCGGCGCGCCGGAGATCGCCGCGCACCGGGCGATCTGGTGCGTGCCAGCCGCCGCCCTCCTGGTGCTGGCCGCGCGCCAGGGGGGTCAGGTGATCCAGGTCGTCAGCAATCCCCGCGTCCTGCGCTGGCTGGTGGTCTCCGGCCTGCTCATCGGCGGCAACTGGATGCTGTTCATCTACGCCGCCAACGCCGGCCGCATGCTGGAGACCAGTTTAGGCTACTACATCAATCCGTTGCTCAACATGGCGGCGGGGGCGCTGCTGTTCCGCGAGCGGCTGGATCGCCTGGGCGCATTGGCCATCGGGCTGGCGGTCGTGGGCGTGGCGCTGCAGGCCATGGCCATCGGCCACGTGCCCGTCGTGGCCCTGGTGCTCGCCGCCTCGTTCAGCGCCTACAGCGTCGTGCGCAAACGGGTCGCCGCCGAGGCCCAGACCGGCCTCCTGGTGGAATCGGCGATCATCAGCGTCGCGGCCCTGGGCTACGCCGGCTGGCTCGCCGCCCACGGCGCGGCCCGGTTCGGGACGGAGCCCACCGCCACCGCCTGGCTGGTCGCCTGCGGTCCGCTGACCGCCATCCCGCTCGCCCTCTTCGCCTGGTCGGCGCGGCGGCTGCCGCTGACGATTATCGGCTTCCTGCAGTTCATCGCGCCCACCATCACCTTCACCATCGGACTGGCGCAGGGTGAGCCCTTCACCCCGCTCCGCGCCGCGTCCTTCGCGGTCATCTGGGCGGGCGGCGGGGTATTCATCTTCGGCGCCTGGCGCAGGACACGCTCTGTCGCGGCCGGCAGAGCGACATAGCCCCCCCGCCCGGGCCTAGACGATGTTCTGGAAGGCGATGTCGGTGAGGCTGCGGCCGACCAGCTTAACGATGGTCTGGTCGTCCGTGGGCAGGCCGCCCACGATGAAGGAGACGACGTCGGTGAACACCACCACGTCGGCCCCCACGGCCACGGCGACATAGGTGATCGCCGGATTGCTGAACTGCGAAGCCGCCGCCGCCTGGGCCTCGGCGAAGCTGCCTGCCGTGGCCTCCACATAGTTGGTGGCGTCGGCGCGCCCCAGCGACGTCGCGACGATGTTGTTACCGCTGGCGTTCAGGGCCGTGCTGTTGAACCTGAGCTGGTCCGTCGTTTCCCAGTCGCGGATCTCGTCGATCTGGGCTCCCAGGCCGGAAGGATCGGAGAAGCTGAACCTGTCGATGCCTTCACCGCCGAACAGGACGTCCGCCCCTGCTCCGCTGGCGATGCTGTCGGCGCCGGGGCCGCCGATCACGGTGTCGTTCCCCGCGGCTCCGGTCAGGATGTCTGCGCCCTCGCCGCCGTCGATCACGTCATTGCCGGTCCCGCCGGCGACGCTGTCGTTGCCCGCCTCGCCGATCAGCAGGTTGTTGGTCCCGGTGGCCGCCACGAGCGAGTCGTCGCCCAGGTTGCCATTGACGAAATTGTCGCCCGTTCCGGCGTTGATGGTGTCGGCGCCCTGGCCGCCGTAGACGAAATCGTTGCCGCCGCCGCCGAGAAGCACATCGTCGCCCTGGTTGCCCTGGATCACGTCCGCGCCGTTGCCGCCGCCCAGGCTGTCGGCGCCATCCGCGCCGAACATGGCGTCGGCCGTGTTGCCCTCGGCGAACTGCTCCCCGACCGCGAAGAAGTCCCCGGCGGCGGAGCCCACGAGCAGGCGTGAACCATCGGGGAGTGCGGACCCGCCGTACCCCGCGATGCCGGTCCCGAAGACCACCGACCGACCGGTCAGGACGGACTGCAGGGTTATCGTGGTGGCGCCGTACGACACGATGATGTTGCGCGCCACCTCATTGGGCGCGCCGAACAGCAGCAGGTCCGTCGCCCCGGCGAAGCTCAGCGCCTGGGCGGGCGTGATGTTATCGAACGTGTAGATCGCCATGACGTCTCCCGCCGCCTGCGAGGTCGGCCCAAGCGCCGCACAGCACTGACCACTGCGCACTTTTCATACGCAGGAACAAGCGTGGCACAAAGCCTCGCATAGGCCTCTCAAGGTCCGGTTAAGACGGTCGCCCGGCGAAAGTGGGCGCCTGCGCGGCCGCAATGCTCTCGAAAGCCCCGACAGCCAGGTGACTCTCCCGCCGACAGCGGACCCCGCTCCCAGTGACAGCGCATCTGCCCGCACCGCGTTCCGCCCTGGTGTCGCCCGAGCAGCGGATTTCAGAGACCGGCGTAGGCCGCCTCGATCAGCCGCCTGGGGCGGTGGTCGCCGATCAGGGCCGTGGACTGGCGGTTCATGACATAGGCGCCGCCCAGCCGGCGCTCGGGATCGGCGAAGGCGCAGGCGCCCCCCCAGCCGGAGTGGCCGAAGGTCCGCGTCCCCGGACCCCAGGGATGAAAGGTCTCATTGCGCATGAAGCCGGCGCCCCAGCTCATCTGGAAAGGCAGCACCAGATCCTGGCCGCGGATCCTTTCGCGCGTGGCCTCGGCGATCAGCGCCGGCGACAGGATCTCGTCGCCATCCAGCCAGCCGTCGTTGGCCAGGCCGCCCATCAGCCGCGCCAGAGCCTCGGCGGTCGCGTGGCCATTGGTTGAGGGAATCTCCATCCGCCGCCAATCGGCGACGCCGCGCCCGGCCGCGCCCGACCACGGCGTCAGGAAGGCGGCGCGGGTCGGCTCATTTACCTCTCCGAAGTCCGGCGGGCCCGGCGGCTTGCGCATGTCCGCCACCCGGTGATGTTCGGCGTCCGGCAGGCCCAGCCAAAGGTCCAGGCCGAAGGGGACGGCCAGGTCATCGCGGAGGGCCGAGCCCATGGTGCGACCGCAGGCGCGCCGGAACACCTCGCCGGCCAGGTAGCCGAAGGTGACCGGGTGGTAGCCGCTGGCCGTCCCCGGA
>CANJKG010000004.1 GCA_947474775.1 Caulobacteraceae bacterium
CGTATCCGCGCGCCTGGAGCGCCTCGAAGAGGGTCGGATGGGTGTTGGGGAAGGGCATTGCCGCTGAAGACCCGAGCGCGGCCCGCCTGGCAACCCCTCTCGTAGAGAACCGCTGGTCTAGGAGAGACCCCGGGCGACCTCATCGTGCAGCTGGTAGAGCCGGCGGCGCTCCTCATAGTGGTCGGCGGCGGCGATCCGTTCGCGCAGGACACGAACAGCGTCCTCGCCGTAGGTCGCCTTGAGTTCACGAGCCTCGGCGCGCACCTGCCGGCGCCGCCAATGGGATATGCGGCCGGATAGCTCCGCCACCATGCCGCCCAGCAATGGAAGACCCACCACGCGCCTCCGCCAGCCTTCGAGGCCTGGGAGCGTGCGCCTGAGATGGTTAGCGGAGCGCTAACCCTGTTTCGGCATCCCGAGCACGTCGACCATGTCGTATTCGCCGGCCGGGCGGCCGGCCACCCAGCGGGCCGCCGCCACCGCGCCCCTGGCGAACAGGCCCCGGTCGCGGGCCGAGTGCGACAGGGTCAGGATTTCCTCGTCGGAGGCGAAGGTGACGCTGTGCTCGCCGACGATTCCGCCGCCGCGCATCACCGAGAAGCCGATGTCGCCGCAGGTCCGCTCGCCGGTGATCCCGTCGCGGGCCCGCTTGGCCACCGCATCCAGGGCCACGCCGCGGCCCCTGGCGGCCGCCTCCCCCAGCATCAGGGCGGTGCCCGAGGGCGCGTCCACCTTGCGCCGGTGGTGGGCCTCGAAGACCTCGATGTCGTAGTCGCTGGCCGCCAGAGCCCTGGCCGCCTGGGCCACCAGGCCCAGCAGCATGTTCACTCCCAGGGAGAAATTGCCCGCCCGCACGATGGCGATCTTCCCGGCGGCGGCCGCCACCGCATCGATCTGGCCCGGATTGAAGCCGGTGGAGCCGATCACCAGGGCCGGGCCGCCTCTCAGGGCGGCGCGGGCGGCGAGCTCGGCCGAGGCCGCGGCGCTGGTGAAGTCGATCACCACATCGGCCATCCCAAGGGCCTGCTCCACATCCACCAGCCCAGGCGCCTCCGCGCCCGGCCGATCAAACAGGGCGACGGGCTCCATACCCTGGGCGCGCAACGTCGCGGCCACGGCCTGCCCCATGCGGCCGGCCGCGCCGGCGACGGCGATCTTGAGGATGGCGGACAGGGCGGAGTCTCCCATAGCGACATCCGCTTCTCCCGCGACCCCGCCTAGCGGGTCAAGGCTCAGCTGGTTGTGGTCAGTCGCCCACCCGCCCTGTAGGGTGCGCCCTTCAGCCGCCGCCCCGCTTTGCAGGACCCGCCGACCCCCATGGCCGACGAACAGAAACGCACATTCACCGATGAGGAAGCCCTCAACTTCCACCGCCACCCGACGCCAGGGAAGATCGCCATCGCGCCGACCAAGCCGATGGCCACCCAGCGCGACCTGAGCCTGGCCTATTCGCCGGGCGTGGCGGTGCCGGTGCTGGCGATCGCCAAGGATCCGGAGCTCGCCTACGACTACACCTCAAAGGGCAACCTGGTGGCGGTGTTCTCCAACGGCACCGCGATCCTGGGCCTGGGCGACCTGGGCGCGCTGGCGTCCAAGCCGGTGATGGAGGGCAAGGGCGTGCTGTTCAAACGCTTCGCCGACGTCGACGCCATCGACATCGAGTGCTCGGCCACGGACCCCGACGAGATCATCAACGTCGCCAAGAACATCGGGATAACCTTCGGCGGCATCAACCTCGAGGACATCAAGAGCCCTGAGTGCTTCCGTATCGAGACCGAGCTGCAGGAACTGCTCGACATCCCCGTCTTCCACGACGACCAGCACGGCACGGCGATCATCTCCGCCGCCGGCCTGATCAACGCCTGCCACATCACCGGCAAGAACCTGGCCGACGTGAAGGTGGTGCTGAACGGCCCGGGGGCGGCGGGGATCGCCACCCTGGAGCTGATCAAGGCCATGGGCGTGAAGCACGAGAACTGCATCGCCGTGGATTCCAAGGGGGTGCTCTACCGCGGCCGAACAGAGGGCATGACCCAGTACAAGTCGGCGCATGCGATCGACACCGACAAGCGCACGCTGGCCGAGGCCGTGGCCGGCTCCGACGTGTTCATCGGGACCTCGGTGAAGGGCGCGCTGACCGGAGAGATGGTCAGGTCGATGGCGGCCAACCCGGTGATCTTCGCCATGGCCAATCCGGACCCGGAAATCACGCCCGAGGAGGCCCACGCGGTGCGCAAGGACGCCATCGTGGCCACCGGCCGCAGCGACTATCCCAATCAGGTCAACAACGTCCTGGGCTTCCCCTACATCTTCCGCGGCGCCCTCGACGTGCGGGCCCGGCGGGTGAACATGGAGATGAAGATCGCCTGCGCCAACGCGCTGGCCATGCTGGCCCGCGAGGACGTGCCGGACGAGGTGGCCGCCGCCTACCACGGCATGCAGCTGAAGTTCGGGCCCGAGTACATCATCCCAACGCCCTTCGACCCGCGCTTGATCTCCTACATCCCGCCGTTCATCGCCCAGGCGGCCATGGACACCGGCGTGGCGCGCAAGCCCATCGAGGACATGGACGCCTACCGAGCGTCCCTGGCCCAGCGGCTCGATCCGTCCGCGGGCTTCGTCCAGAAGCTGCAGGGCGCGGTGCTGTCGCACGCCTCCACCAAGCGGATCGTGTTCGCCGAGGGCGAGGAGCCCAGCGTCATCCGCGCCGCCTACGCCTTCCAGAGCGCCGGCCTGGGCAAGCCGATCCTGGTGGGCCGCGAGGAACTGGTGCGCGAGAATATGCGCCTCACCGGCCTCGACCCGGCCGACGTGGAGCTGGAGGTGGTCAACGCCCGGCTGTCGCACTGGAACGAGCAGTTCACCGACTTCCTCTATGGCCGCCTGCAGCGCGAGGGCCTGTTGCGCCGCGACGTCCAGCGGCTGGTCAACCAGGACCGCAACGCGTTCGCCGCCTCCATGGTGGCGCTGGGCCACGCCGACGGCATGGTCACCGGGGTCACCCGCTCCTTCGACCAGGTGCTGGAGGAGGTGCTGCAGGTGATCGATCCGGCGCCGGGCGGCCGGGTGATGGGCATGAGCGTGGTGCTGGCCAAGGGCCGCACCCTGTTCGTCGCCGACACCAACGTCACCGAGATGCCCGAGGCCGAGGACCTGGTGGAAATCGCCATCGAGGCCGCTCAGGCGGTGAAGGCGCTGGGCTACACGCCAAGGCTGGCCTTCATGTCCTACTCCACCTTCGGCAACCCCATGGGCCAGCGCTCGGAGAAGGTGCGCGAGGCGGTCGCGATGCTGGACGAACTCGACGGCCTCGACTTCGAGTACGAGGGCGAGATGCCCCCGTCCCTGGCCCTGGAGCCGGCGGCGCGGGTGAACTTCCCCTTCATGCGCCTGACCGGCCCGGCTAATGTGCTGATCATGCCGGCGGTGCACTCGGCGGCTATCTCCACCCAGCTCATCCAGTCCCTGGGTGGCGCCACGGTGATCGGGCCGCTGCTGCTGGGCATGAGCAAGTCGGTGCAGATCTGCCCGCTCTCGGCCGGGGTGTCGAAGATCCTGCAGATGGCGACCATCGCGGCCTACGACCGGCCGCTGACGATGATGGACGCTTGATCGGCGCGCGGTCCGGCCCGGCCTAGCCAATCGCACGACAGATTTCGCGGGATGAGTGAGCTTTCCCTGGGCGTCGACTTCGGCACCACCAACACGGTGTTCGCCCTGGCCGGCGCGTCGGGCCCCGCCCACCTCGCCCGGTTCGCCGCGCCGCAGGGCGAGCTGTTCGCGTTCCGCAGTTGCCTGTCCTTCCAGGCGCCGCCCGAGCGGCCCTCGGAGCGGTCCGTCGCGGCGGGCCCCTGGGCCATCGAGGCCTATGCGGAGGATCCGGCAGAGACCCGCTTCATCCAGTCGTTCAAGACCTTCGCGGCGTCGGAGAGCTTCAGCGAGACCCAGGTTCTGGGCCGCCGCTACCGGTTCGAGGACCTGCTGTCGGCCTTCCTGCTGAAGATGCGCGAGTACGGGCGCCTGGAGGACCTGCCGCAGCGGCTGATCGTCGGACGGCCGGTGACCTTCGCCGGCGCGGCCCCCAACGAGTCCCTGGCGTTGCAGCGCTATGAGTCTGCGTTCCGGCGCATGGGGTTCACCGACATCCGCTACGCCTACGAGCCGGTGGGCGCGGCCTTCTTCTTCGCCCGCGAACTGGCGCAAGACGCCACGGTGCTGGTGGGCGACTTCGGCGGCGGCACCAGCGACTTCTCGATCATCCGCTTCGAGCGGGAGGCCGGCGAGATCCGCAGCCATCCCCTGGGCCGCTCGGGCGTCGGCGTGGCCGGCGACGCCTTCGACTACCGGATCATCGACAACCTGGTCTCGCCGGCACTGGGGAAGGGGTCGAGCTATGACAGCTTCGGCAAGGTCCTGCCGATCCCCAACCGCTACTACTCGACCTTCGCCCGCTGGGACCAGCTGGCCCTGATGAGCGCCGGGCGCGACATGCGCGAGATCCGGAAACTGCTGCGCGACGCCATAGAGCCGGAGAAGTTCGGCCGCCTGGTGGAGACCCTGGAGGAGAACCACGGCTACCAGCTCTATCGCTCGGTCTCGGCGCTCAAGGAGGCGCTGTCGGCCGCAGACAGCGCCGAGTTCCGCTTCGAGGCCGGGACCATCTCCCTGGCCAGACCCGTCCGCCGCGCCGAGTTCGAGGCCTGGATCGCCCCCGACCTGGCGCGGATCGGCCACGCAGTGGACGCGGCCCTGGCCGACGCCGGCCTGCCGCCTGAGAGCATCGACCGCGTCTTCCTCACCGGCGGCACGTCGCTTGTCCCGGCGGTCCGCAACATCTTCCACCGCCGCTTCCCCGCCGAGCGCATCGAGACCGGCGCGGAACTGGAATCCATCGCCTCGGGCCTGGCCCTCATCGGCCGCGAGCACGACCTCGGCCGCTGGACGATGCGGGCGGAGGCTTAGGCGAAAGCCGCCTGGATCGAAGTCTTCAGCACCGGTTGTGCTGTGCCCGCGGCGGGCGGAAAACCCATGGACGCGCAACCGGGCGCGAACACATCGAGGGCGGGCGCAATGAAGGGCGAGAAGATCCTGATCACGGGCGCGACGGGCCAGGTCGGCCTGCCGGCGGCCCTGGCGCTGGCGAAGACCAACGAGGTCTGGGCGGCGGCGCGCTTCTCCGACCCGGCCACGCGGGTGCGGCTGACGGAGGGCGGCGTCAAGTGCGTCCAGGTCGATCTCGAGAGCACGGACATGTCGGCGATCCCCACGGACTTCTCGGCGATCGTGAACGGCGCCGTCGCGCGGACCAACAGGTGGCCGGAGGACCTGGAGGGGAACGTCGGCGGGCTCGGCCGGCTGATGCACCACTGCAAGACCGTGAAGGCGTTCCTGCACGTCTCCACCACGGCGGTGTACAAGGAAGTCCCGCACCATCCCTACGTCGAGACCGACTCGCTCGGCGACAACCACGGGGTGATGGCGCATCGCGAGACCTACAGCATCGCCAAGATCGCCGCCGAGGCGATGGCGCAGTTCTTCGCCAGGGAGTTCCAGATCCCGACCACCATCGCGCGGCTGAACGTGCCCTATGGCGCCAACGGCGGCATGCCGAGGCGCCACCTCCTGAACATCCTGGCGGGCGACCCCATACTGGTGCACGTGGACCACCCGAATGTCTTCAACCCCCTGCACGAGCGCGACATCGTGGCCATGATCCCCCGACTGCTGGGGGTGGCCTCGGTCCCGGCGACCATCGTCAACTGGGGCGGCAGCGACCCGGTCAGCCTGGAGGACTATGCGGCCTTCCTCGGCGACCTGGTGGGGAAGAAGCCGGTGTGGGCGGAGACCGAGAAGATCATCCGCGGCGTGCAGATCGACACCACCCGCATGCACAAGCTGATCGGCCCGGCCTCCGTGCCCTGGCAGGACGGGTTTAGGGACATGGTGGCGGCCGTGAAGGTCCCGGCCTAGCCTATCCCACGCCTCCGACCGGAGCGCTTCGCGCTCTCCAGGATGACAGTTCTGGGCGGGTTCAGGCGGAACTTCGCCAGGGCGGGATGGTGAGGCTCGCGACCTCGTCGCCCTCTCCGCCTTGCGGGGGAAGATGGCGTTTTACGCCGAGGGCCTTGGCGATCCTGGCGATGAGCAGTTCGACGGGCTGGTCGAGGAAGCCGTGGTCGAGCTCGGCCTCGTCTAGGAGGTTCTCCAGCTCGCCCATGAGCTCGTCGCGTTCGGCTTCGTGCCAGACCAGGCGTTCTATGGGCAGGCTGACGCGCTCCCGGTGTTCGCGGATCCGGGTGCTGCGGACATGTTCGGCGTGTTCCTCGGCCGCGAGCTCGGCGGCCAGGCGGTCGCGTTCCAGCTTGGCCTCCAGGGCCATGGACTGCCGGGCGGAGCGGGAGATGCGGTGGAAGGCGGCGGCGACGTCGGCCTTCACCTTGGGGTCGTCAGTGGCCATCGCGGAGGCCTGCAGATCGGCGGCCAGCTCCATGGCCCACTCGGTCAACCTGGCGAGATCGCGGGCGTGACGTTCGGCCATGGAGAGCGCGTCGGGCATGAACAAAACAAGAACATATAAAATGCCCGGCGTCAAGCTGAAGTTGCTGGAGGTGGCCTCGGTCCCGGCGACGCATCAAGCGCAGTCCGAATGACGATGTTCTTTCTTCGTTCTAAACGAGATCTAGCAATGGGGATGTATCGGTTGTTGCCGGCCCTAGCTCGGCAGGCCAACGGCCCATTCTCACCGCTTCCTCAACGTCGGGCTGTCCAGGTCGAGGTCCGTCACCGGGATCACCTCCAGGTTCGGCAGCTTGGCCTTCAGGGCCGGCGTGAAGACCTTGGCGTCGCCGGCGATGATGACGCTGGCGCCGGCGGGGTCCAGCAGGCGGCCGGCGAAGGCGCGGGCCTGATCGGCGCTGACGGCCTCCACCTTGGCGGTGTAGCGGGTCATCTCGTCCAGGGGCACGCCGTAGAGGGCCAGCTCGCCCAGGATGTCGGCCAGGCCGCCGCTGGTGGCCAGCTGGCGCCCGAACCCGCCCACCAGCACCGACTTGCGGGCCTTCAGCTCGTCTGGCGTGGCTCCCTGCGCAGCCAGCTTGCCCATCTCCGCGGTGATCAGGTCCAGCACCTGGACGGCGGACTCGTTCTTGGTCTGGGCGGCGGCGCGGAAGGAGCCTGTGGTGCGATTGGCGGACAGCCGCGAGGAGGCGCCGTAGGACAGGCCGCGCTTGACGCGGATCTCCTGGTTCAGGCGGGCGGAATAGCCGCCGCCCAGGATCGTGTTGGCGACAATGCCCGCATAGTAGTCCGGGTCGCCCCGGGCGATGCCGGCCTTGACCACATTGACCGCCGCCTGGCCCGTGCCCGGAAGGTCCAGGGCCAAGGCGCGGGGCGCGGGCCGGGGCGAGATGGCCGGCGCGGGCGCCAGCGGGGCCGCGGGCCTCGCCCAGTCGCCGAACGCCGTCTCCGCGAGGGCGAAGCCCTGCTCGGCGGTGACGTCGCCGGTGAGCACCAGGACGGCGTTGTCGGGCCGGTACCAGGCGCCGTGCAGGGCGGCGAGGTCGGCCGGCCTGATCTTCGGCAGGGAGGCCGGCGTGCCGCCCGGGGCGTGGCCGAAGGGCGTGCCGGCGAACACCACCGGGGCGGCGGCGAAGGAGGCCACCTGGCCCGGCTCCTGATAGGCGACCTGCAGCCCATCCAGGGCCTGCTGGCGCTGGCGCTCCAGCTCCTCGGCCTTGAAGGCGGGGTTGCGGGCCACGTCGGCCATGATCGCCATGGCCTGGGTCAATCCGTTGGGCAGGGCGGTCAGCGTCACCGAGGAGGACTCCAACCCGGCGGCGGCCTCCAGGTCGGCGCCAAGGGCCTCGGTCTGCCGCGCGATCTCCTGCGCGGAGCGGGTCGCCGTGCCTTCGGTCAGCATGGCGGCGGTCATGGCGGCGACGCCGGAGAGCCCGGCCGGATCGGCCCAGGCCCCAGTCCTGATAGTGAGGTCGGCGGTGATCAGCGGCAGGTCGCTGGAGCGGGCGACGATGACGCGGAGGCCGTTGGGCAGGGTCTTCTCGGCGGGCTTCGGCAGCACGGGCGCCAGAGGCTCGGCGAGGGGCGGCGGAGCCTGACGCTCGCCTTCCGGCGCGAGGGCATGGGCCGGGCCATCGTACTTCACCGACGCCACCGGGGCCGCTGCGGCCTTGCCCTGCGCCTCGCCCGCCGGGCGCTCGCTCTCGGCGCGGTAGCGCACGGTCATGCGGCTCTCGTCGGCCAGGTACTTGCGCGCCACCCGCTGGACGTCGGCGGCGGTGACCGCCTGCAGGTCGGCGATCTCGGTGTTGGCGCGGGCGGCGTCACCGGTGAGCTGCAGGGCCATGCCCAGCGCATAGCCGCGGCCGTTGATGGTTTCGCGGCCGCGCACCTTGGAGGCGACCAGCTCGTTCTTCGCCTCGGACAGCTCGGCCTCGGTGGGCGGGACGTCGCGCAGGCGCTTCACCTCTGCCAGCAGGGCGGCCTCCCCCTCCGCGATAGTGTGGCCCTGGGACATGATGGCGGCGACCATGAACATGCCGGGGTCGCGCGGCAGGTCGGCGCTGGCGGTGGCCTCGACCGCGATCTGCTGCTCATAGACCAGACTGTCGTAGAGCCTGGACGACTTGCCGGACGACAGGATGGAGTTCAGCACCGTGAGCGCAGGTGCGTCGGGGTCGGCCGCGCCCACGCCGTGCCAGGTGATCGCCACCGCCGGCAGCGGCACATTGGGGCCATAGCCTTCGAAGACGCCGGGCTGGGTGCGCGGCGGCTCCGTCACCGCGACGCGCGGCAGCGGCATGGCCGGGGTCTTCAGGCCGCCGAAATACCTGTCGATCCAGGCGTCGAGCCGGGCCGCGTCGAAGTTGCCCACCACGATCAGCTTGGCGTTGTCGGGCCGGTACCAGGCGGCGTGGAAGGCGCGCACGTCGTCGAGGGTGGCGGCGTCCAGCTCCTCGATGTTGCCGATGCCGGGGCGGCGATACGGATGTGTCGTGTAGCTGGCCTGCGGCAGGTAGAGGCCGAAGAACCGGCCATAGGGCTGGGAGAGGTAGTTCTGACGGAACTCCTCCTTCACCACGTCGCGCTCGGACTTGAAGTTCTCCTCGTCCACCACCAGCGAGCCCATCCGCTCGGCCTCGGCCCACAGCAGACGCTCCAGGTGGTTGGACGGCACCACCTCGAAATAGTTGGTGAGGTCGTCCCAGGTGGAGGCGTTGTTGAAGCCGCCCACGTCCTCGGTCATGCGGTCGAAGCTCTCGGCCGGCAGGTTGCGGGTGGCCTTGAACATCATGTGCTCGAACAGGTGCGCGAAGCCGGAGCGGCCCTCCGGATCGTCCTTGGAGCCGACGCCGTACCAGACCTGGACGCTGACATTGGGGGTGGCCGTATCGCGCGAGGTGAACACCTCCAGCCCGTTGGCCAGGGTCCGCTGCCTGTAGACGATGGGCGGGACCGCCATGGCCTTGGCTGGCGAGGCGGCGGGCGCCGGAGTCGGAGCGCGCGTCGTGGAACAGGCGGCCGTGCTCAACAGGGCGACGAGGGCGGCGGCTTGGAGGACACGGAACATGGGAGCTTCCTGATGGGGCGGCGAACCTAACGCCTCCGCTCGGCCGGACGAAAGCCAAGATGAGCGGTCAAATTGTGTCGCCCCAGCCGAGCCGCCGGGCGTTGGCGTAGGCGGGCTTGTCGCGACGGGGAACGAAGCGGGTCTCCAGGCGGCCATCGGGGGTGCAGAGCTTGAGGTCGATGCCCGGCTTGCCAGCGCGGGGCGCAGCCAGGACGCGTGCGGCGGTGGGGGCTGTGGCCACGCCTGGCCGGGCGGCGAGGAGATAGGCGTACTTCTCGTCCTCGAAGGGTGCGTCCGCGCCCTTGGCCAAGCGGTGGTCGCGGCTGCGAGCCAGCCGTTGGGCGAAGTGGCACCAGTCGGGCGGGCTCAGCGGGCACGCTCGATGGTGCGGACAGGGCGCCAAGATGTGGCCGCCGGCCTCCAGCAGGCCCTCGCGCGCCGCCAGGATGCGCGCGTAGCCGGCTGGTGTGCCGGGCTCCACCAGGGCCAGCACGCCCTCGCAGGCGTCCCATAGCCCGCCGACCACCGCCGCCTGGCGCGCCGGCGCGATCTCGGCCAGGGCGTAGCTCGCCAGCACGAGGTCGGCGCGCGGAAAGGCGGCTGTCGCGGTCAGGTCGCCTTGACGCAGCTCGGCGCCGGCGAGCGCAGGGGCCCCCGCCTTCGCAAGATGCGCGGCGAGGTCCAGGAACGGACGGCTCGCGTCCAGCCAGGTCACCGCCGCCAGCCCCGGCCAGGCCCCGACCGCCGCCCAGCTCCCGCCCGCCGGTCCTGCCCCTACGTCGAGCAACGAGCGGGGCCGGAAGGCCGGCGCTGCGGCCAGGGCTTGCGCGAACACAGCAGCGCATGCGGCGTAGGTGGCGGGCAGGCGGACCAGGGCGTAGGCGAGCGCGTCGTCGGCCTCGCGGATTACGGCGGCGGATGTCCGCCCAGCGCGATAGGCCTCGGAGGTGCGGGCGACCCGTTCGCCCAGGTCGCGCCTGGAAACCCCCTCCAGTTCGCGCTCGATCGCCGCGCGCAGGCCGGCCGGCAGCTCCACCTCAGGCGCCGGCGCGGTTCTTGACCAGTTCGTCGACCACCGCCGGATCGGCGAGCGTGGAGGTGTCGCCCAGGTTGGAAAGATCGTTCTCAGCGATCTTGCGCAGGATGCGGCGCATGATCTTGCCCGAGCGGGTCTTGGGCAGCCCGGGCGCGAACTGCACCACGTCGGGGGCGGCGAACGGCCCGATCTCGCGGCGCACCCAGCCCTTCAGCTCGGCCTCCAGGATGTCGGTGGGGGTCACGTCGGCCTTCAGGGTGACGAAGCAGTAGATGCCCTGGCCCTTGATGTCGTGCGGGTAGCCCACGACGGCGGCCTCGGCGACGTTCTCGTTGCCAACCAGGGCGCTCTCGATCTCGGCCGTGCCCAGCCGGTGGCCGGAGACGTTGATCACGTCGTCCACCCGGCCGGTGATCCAGTAGTAGCCGTCCTCGTCGCGCCGCGCGCCGTCGCCGGTGAAGTACTTGCCGGGATAGGTCTTGAAGTAGGTGTCGATGAACCGCTGGTGGTCGCCATAGACGGTGCGCATCTGGCCGGGCCAGCTGTCGGTCAGGCACAGGTTGCCGCTCACCGCGCCCATGAGCTGGTGGCCCTCCGCATCCACCAGCTGCGGCTTCACCCCCGGCAGCGGTTTGGTGCAGGAGCCGGGCTTCAGGGCCGTGGCCCCCGGCAGCGGGCTCATCAGGGTGGCCCCGGTTTCGGTCTGCCACCAGGTGTCGACGATGGGGCAGCGGCCCTCGCCGACCACGCGGTGGTACCAGAGCCAGGCCTCCGGATTGATCGGCTCGCCCACCGATCCCAGCAGGCGCAGGGTCTTGCGCGAGGTGCGCTTCACCGGCTCGTCGCCGTCGCGCATCAGGGCGCGGATGGCCGTGGGCGCGGTGTAGAAGGTCTGCACGTCGTGCTTGTCGATCACCTCCCAGAAGCGGGAGTTGGTGGGATAGTTGGGCACGCCCTCGAACATCAGGGTGGTGGCCGCATTGGCCAGCGGGCCGTAGACTACGTAGCTGTGGCCGGTGACCCAGCCCACGTCGGCAGTGCACCAGAAGATCTCGCCAGGCCGGTAGTCGAACACCAGCTCATGGGTATGGGCGGCCCAGGCCAGGTAGCCGCCGGTGGTGTGCAGCACGCCCTTGGGCTTTCCGGTGGAGCCGGAGGTGTAGAGGATGAACAGCGGGTCCTCGGCGTTCATCGGCTCGGGGTCGCACTGGTCCGAGACGGTCTTCTTCAGCTCCGAATAGTAGGCGTCGCGGCCGGCCTTCATGGGCACCTCGCCGCCGGTGCGGCGGACCACGATCACATCGGTGACGCCTGGGCACTCCTTCAGCGCCTCGTCCACATTGAGTTTCAGCGGCACAGTCCTGCCACCACGCAGGCCCTCGTCGGCGGTGATCACCACCTTGGAGTCGCAATCCTGGATGCGGCCGGCGATGCTGTCGGGCGAGAAGCCGCCGAACACCACCGAATGCACCGCCCCGATCCGGGCGCAGGCCAGCATGGAGACCGCCGCCGCCGGGATCATCGGCAGGTAGATGGTCACCCGGTCGCCCTTCCCGACTCCCTTGGCCTTCAGCACATTGGCCATCCGGCAGACCTCGGCGTGCAGGTCGCCGTAGGTGAGGATGTCGTAGACCTCCGGGTCGTCGCTTTCCCAGATGATCGCCGTCTCGTTGCGCCGCGCGGGCAGGTGGCGGTCGATACAGTTGACCGAGACGTTCAGCACCCCGTCGGCGAACCAGCGGATGCGGAAGTCCTCTGCGTCGAAGGAGACGTCCTTCACCTCAGTGAACGGGACCATCCAGTCCAGCCGCTGGCCGAGCTCGCGCCAGTAGCCGTCAGGGTCCTCCCCCACGCGCCGGACGGCGGCCTCGTAGCCGGCAGCGTCCATCCGGGCGCGCCTGGCCCATTGATCGGGAACCGGGAAGATATCGCCGTCCGACACGCCTTTAGGTCCTTCCTGGGGCGTGGGCCCCTGCAGTCGTCGCCACGGAGTATGCGGAGACGCGCCCTCTAGGCAACAGCGGCGGGACTCTTGCGGCGACTCAACGGCGCGGCCATCGTCGGGCCGTGGTGCGAATCGGTCATATGGCGGCGCTGTCGGCGCTGGTCCTGCTCCTCGGCGGCTGCGGCGTGGGCGCACGCGGCGACGCCGCCGAGGACGTGGCCCGCTTCCTGGCGGCGGCCCAGTCGCACGACCGGGTGGCCTTCGAGGCCCAGGTCGACCGGCCCACCGTGCGCGACGACCTGCGGCGACGGATCGCCGAGGCGGCCCGCGCCGACAGCCTGGACGTGGACGGCGGCCCCTCCGAATTCACCCTCGACCGGATGATCGCCCCGGCGGTGATCCACGTGGTGGACAGCGCCGGTGAACCCCTGGCCGAGGCGCCGCGGCCGTCGCAGGTCGCCACGGCCCTGAAGAAGGTCGACGACGGCAAGGTCTGCCTGCAGCGCGAAGGCGGCTGCCTGCTCACCTTCGCCCGCTCCAAGGAAGGCTGGCGGCTTGTCTCCATGCCGCCGTCGAACGTCACCGTCACGTTCTGAGCCTTCAGGCTTGCGGCGCAGGCCGGGAAGGGAAATCGTCGACCCATGCTGCTGCACATGTCCACCTGGGCCGAGATCGAGGGCTTCCTGGCCCGCTCGAAGACCGTCGTCATCCCCATCGGCTCCAACGAGCAGCACGGGCCCACGGGACTTTTGGGCACCGACTGGCTATGCCCGGAGATCATCGCCCACGAGGCCCAGAAGACCGGGGACATCATCGTGGCGCCCACCTTCAACGTGGGCATGGCCCAGCACCACCTGGACTTCCCCGGCACGATCGCGCTTCGGCCGTCCACCTTCATGGCCGCCATCGGCGACTGGGCCCGCAGCCTCGCCCACCACGGCTTCGACAAGCTCTACTTCCTCAATGGCCACGGCGGCAACGTCGCCACCATCGAGGCGGCCTTCTCCGAGCTCTACGCCGAGGCCAGCTATGCCGGCCGCCCGCGCGGCTTCGCCTGCAAGCTGAAGAACTGGTGGGACCTGAAGGGGGTCATGTCGCTGGCCAACCGCCAGTTCCCCGCCGGCCACGGCAGCCACGCCACACCGTCCGAGATCGCCATCACCCAGTGGGCCTATCCCGACGCCATCAAGGCCGCCAACTACGCCCCGCAGATCGCCCCCACCGGCCCGATCCGGGAAGCGAAGGACTTCCGCGCCCGCTACGCCGACGGCCGCATGGGCTCCGACCCGGGCCTGGCCACGCCGGAGAAGGGCGGCGAGCTGGTGGCGGCCGCGGTGACGGCGCTGATCGAGGACGTGGCGGCCTTCAGCGCCGAGGAGACGCCCAACGCCGCCTGAACCGTCGCCGCTGGACGCAGCCGTCGTCCAGGCGGACTGTATCCTCAACGACAAGGCTGGGAGGACGTGATGGCGGGCGCACTGGACGGACAGGTGGGCATCGTAACCGGGGCCGGGCGGGGCATCGGCCGGGCCACCGCCCAGGCGCTGGGCGCGGCCGGGATGCATGTGGTGGCCGTGTCCCGATCGCGGGCCGAGATCGAGGAGACAGCGGAGCTGATCCGCGCCGCCGGCGGCCAGGCGTCCGCCGTAACTGTCGATGTCCGCGACCGCGCCTCCATCGAGGCCTGCGTCGAGGGCGTGCTGGCGACCCACGGAAAGCTCGACCTGCTGGTCAACAACGCCGGCAGCAACGCCGCCTGGGGCCCGGTCTGGGAGGTCGATCCCGAGCTCTGGCGCCAGGACATGGAGACCAACCTCTACGCCCCGTTCCTGTTCTGCCGCGCCGCCCTGCGCGTGATGGTCCCGCGCCGCCAGGGCCGGATCGTAAACATCACCGGCGGCGGGGTCAGCGGGCCCTTGCCCTACGACACCGGCTATTCGTCATCCAAGGCCGGACTGGCCCGGTTCAGCGAGACGATTTCGATCGAGGCCCGGCCGCACGGGGTGAAGGTGTTCAGCCTGGGGCCCGGCGTCGTGGCCACCAAGCTCGCCATGGGATTTTTCGATTCCCCCGAGGGCCAGCAAGGGGCGCCAGGGATGAAGGACAAGATGTCCGGGCGCTGGGTCGGGCCGGAGGTGGCGGGCCAAGTGGTGGCGACACTGGCGTCCGGTCGCGCGGACGCCGTGGCGGGCCTGCTGTTCACCGTCGCCGACGATCTCGAGCAGCTGATCAGGGACGCCGAGGTCATCCGCGCCGCAGACCAGCGCGTGCTGCGGGTGGTGCTGCCCGCCGGCCACCTCCCCGCCGTCATGCTCAAAGCCCGCGAGGAGACATGACGGCGCTCAGGCCGTGACGATCTGGCCATTCTCCACCGTCAACGGCCAGGCCTTCAGGCGGTCGCCAACGCAGGGGCCGGTCACGCAGCGGCCCTCCAGGTCGAACAGCGCCCCGTGGCCGGCGCAAAGGATACGGTTGCCCGTCCGCGTCAGGTAGTTGTCGCCCATGGTAAGCGGCCAACCGGCGTGCGGGCAGGAATCCACGAAGCCGGTGACGGTCTCGCCCATGCGGATGACGAAGCCCGCGAACAGCTTGTCGCCCTCGCGGAACCGGAAGCCCTTGGAGCCCGGGTCGGCGACCTCCTCCAGGGCGCACAGGCGCGCGCCGGGCTCGGGCTGGGCGGGGTTGGCGCGGCTAACGATTGTCAATGGCCATCCTGAAGGCCCGGATATCCACGCTCTGGAACAGGCCCGCGCGAGCATAGGGATCGGCGGCGGCGAAGGCCCGGGCCTCCGCCATGTCCTGCGCCTCTATGATCAGCAGTGATCCCGCCATCTGCCCGGCCTCGTCCAGGAACGGGCCGCCCACCTTGACGACGCCGGACATGCTTCGCACGTAGGCCAGGTGGTCCTCGCGGGCCGCCATGCGCCGGTCGAGCGCGTTCGGATGGTCGATACAGGTGAGCACGAACAGCGCCATCGATGTCCCCTTCAGGTCTCTTCCCTGAGCGGCCGGGATAGCAGCCCTAGGATCGCCTCGTCCACGCCGACCTCGCCGGCCAGGATCGCCGCCGTCGCCTGGCAGATCGGCATGTCCACGCCCAGCTTCGCGGCCAGCTGGCGCACCGCCGGCGCCGAGGCCACCCCCTCGGCGACCGACAGCTTGCCGGACAGCGCCGCCTCAAGGGTCTCGCCGCGGCCCAGCGCCAGGCCGACGCTCATGTTGCGCGACTGCGGACTGGAGCAGGTGAGCACCAGGTCACCCAGGCCGCAGAGCCCGGCCACCGTCTGCGCCTCGCCGCCGAGGGCTAGCGCGATCTTGGTCAGCTCCGAGAACCCGCGGGTGATCAGGGCCGCGTGCGCGCTGCGCCCAAGGCCGCGTCCCTCGACGATGCCGCAGGCGATGGCCAGCACGTTCTTCACCGCCCCGCCGGCCTCGGCCCCGATCATGTCGCCGGCCAGGTAGGGCCGGAAGGTGGGGGTGGCGATGGCCTCCGCAAGGCTCCAGCCGAGATCGTCGTCCGGACAGGCCAGGGTCACGGCGGTGGGCAGGCCGCGCGCCACCTCGCCAGCGAAGCTGGGGCCCGAGAGCACCGCGGGCGCAGCCCCGGGAATAGTCTCCGCCAGCACCTGCGTCATCAGCTTCAGCGTGCCCTGTTCCACCCCCTTGGCGCAGAGCAGGATGGGCAGGCCGGGCCGCGCGTGCGGCGCGAAGGCGGTGAGCGCCGAGCGCAGGTGCTGGGCCGGCGCCACCGCCAGCACCAGGTCCACGTCGGCCAGGTCGGCGAAGTCATGGGTGGCGCGGATCTTCGATTCCAGCACCACGCCGGGCAGGAATAGGTGGTTCTCGTAGTTGGCGTTGACGTCCTCGACCACCTCCAGCTCGCGGGCCTGAAGGGTGACGGACAGCCCGGCCCGGGCGCAGACCTGGGCCAGCGCCGTGCCCCACGCGCCTGCGCCGATCACCCCCGCCTTCTGAATGGGGCCTTTCTTCATGCCTTGGCTCCCTTGCGGCCCGGTGTGTGGGTGGGACTGGCCAGAGCGGCGGCCTCGTCCAGCGGCCAGCGCGGCCGCGCGGGCACATCCAGCGGATCGAGCATCCCCAGCGCCAGCCGCTCGGCGCCGGCCAGCGCGATCATCGCGGCGTTGTCGGTGCAGTAGGCCAGGGGCGGGGCGGTGAAGGAGAAGCCCCTGGCCTGGGCGGTGGCGGCCAGCCGCTCGCGCACCGCCTGGTTGGCGGCCACCCCGCCGGCAGCCACGAAGCGCAGGCCGCGCCCGCCGTACCTCTGGGCGTAGAGCGCCATGGCCCGGTCGCTGCGTTCGGCGAGCTGGTCGGCGATGGCGGCCTGGACGGCGGCGGCGAGGTCACGGCGCTCAGCCTCTGTCGTGAGGCCTTCAGCGAGGCGGGCGGCGGCGGTCTTCAGGCCGGAGAAGGAAAAGGCGAGGTCCTTGCGGCCCAGCAGCATGCGCGGCAGGACAAAGCGGGCCGGGTCGCCGCCGGCCGCCAGCTTCTCCAGCGCCGGCCCGCCGGGATAGGACAGGCCCAGCGTCTTGGCGATCTTGTCGAAGGCCTCGCCGGCCGCGTCGTCGATGGTGGAGCCTAGCCGCCGGCATGCCCCGATCCCGTCGACCTCCAGCAACTGGCAATGCCCGCCCGAGACCAGCAGCAGCAGGAACGGATAGGGCAGGTCCGCCGCCAGCCGCGCCGAGACCGCGTGGCCCTCCAGGTGGTTCACCGCCACCAGCGGCAGGCCCAGCGCCAGCGCCGCCGCCTTGCCGAAGGACAGGCCCACCATCACCCCGCCCACGAGCCCGGGACCGGCGGTGGCGGCGATCCCGGTCATGTGGGCATAGGTGAGACCCGCTTCCGCCAGCGCCCGCTCGGCGATGGACTCGATGATCTCCACATGGGCGCGGGCGGCGATCTCCGGCACCACGCCGCCATAGGGCGCATGCTCGGCCACCTGGCTGGCCACAACCGAGGACAGCACCTGCGCCCGGCCGCCATCGTCGAGGCGCACCACCGCGGCGGCGGTCTCGTCGCAGCTGGTCTCCAGTCCGAGGACGGTTTGCACGCTGGGCACGGTCATCCGGTTGCCGGAGGCGGCCCGCTCCTGTAGCAGGCCAACTCGTTCTCAGCCCCGAGGTAGACCGCCCACCGTGCCCACGCAACCGCCCGTCCGGATCGGGGCTCGCGGCTCCAAGCTGAGCCTGGCCCAGGCCGGGCAGGTGCAGCGGCGCATAGCCGGCCTGCTGGGAGCGGACCCGAAGGACGCCGCGCAGGTGGAGGCCGTCGCGCCGCTGATCGTCATCACCACCACCGGCGACCGGGTGCAGGACCGCCGGCTGCTGGAGATCGGCGGCAAGGGGCTGTTCACCAAGGAGATCGAGGAGGCGCTGCTGGAGGGCCGCATCGACTGCGCCATCCACTCGCTGAAGGACATGCCGGCGGCCCTGCCCGATGGCCTGTGCATCGCGGCCATCCCCGAGCGCGAGGACCCCCGCGACGCCTTCGTCAGCCTGAAGGCCGAGCGCCTGGAGGACCTGGCCCAGGGCGCGCGCCTGGGCACCGCCTCCCTGCGCCGCCAGGCCCAGTGCCTGAGCCGCCGGCCGGACCTCGCCGTCTCCATGCTTCGCGGCAATGTGGACACCCGGCTGGCCAAGCTGGCGGCCGGCGAGGCGGACGCCATCCTGCTGGCCTATGCCGGGCTGAAGAGGCTGGGGCTCGAGCGCCACGTGCGCAGCCTGCTCGATCCGGTGGAGGCGCCGCCAGCCCCTGGCCAGGGCGCGCTGGCCATCGAGACCCGCATCGTCGACCGCGACCTGCCCTGGGTCGAGGCCCTGCGACACGAGCCAACCATGCTCACGGTCGCCGCCGAGCGGGGGGCGCTGGAGGCGCTGGAAGGGTCCTGCCGCACGGCCATGGGCGCGCACGCCAGGCTGGTGGACGGCTCGCTGAAGCTGGTGGTGGAGGCCCTCACCGACGACGGCCAGGCGCGGTTCCGGCATGAGGGCGAGACCGAGCTGTCGCAGCTCGCCGACCCGCGCGCCTCGGCCCACGACCTGGGGTTCTCGCTGGGCCTGGCGGTGCGCGAGGCCGCCGGCGACGCCATCGCCCACTGATGACCCAGCTCGACCGGCTTGCCGAGATCGCGCGGGAAGGCCGGGCGCATTTCGACGCCGGGCGGCTGGAGGCGGCGGAGCGGTGCTTCCTGGAGGCGGTGGCCATGGGGCCGGACGACGACGGCGTCCTGCACAACCTCGGCGTCATCCGCGACCGGCTGGGCGACCTGCCCGGGGCCGAGGCCTGGCTCCGCCGGGCCGTGAGCGCCGCCCCTGGCCACTCAGAGCACCTGGCCGCGCTCGGGCTGGTGCGGCTCGCCCAGGGCGAATTCGCCGAAGGGTTCCGGCTCTATGACTCCTGGCGCGACACGCCGGGCTGGTCGGCCGATGCGGCGCCGGCCCTGTCGATCCCGCGCTGGAGGGGAGAGACCCTGATCGGCAAGCGGGTGCTGGTGATCTCCGAGGAGGGTCTGGGCGACCAGATCATGTACGCCCGCTTCGTCCGCCTGCTGCAGAAGCGCGGCGCCGCCGTCACCTGGATCTGCCCGGCCGTCATGGACCGGCTGTTCAAGGCCGGCCTGCAGGTGGACACCATCCTGATCGGCGGCGAGGCGCGGGTGACGGCGGATTTCTACCTGTCCTCCAGCGCCTTGCCGGTCGCCTTCATGCCCCTGCTCGGATAACCGCCCGCCGAGCCCTACCTGACGCCGCCGCCGCCGCGTTGGATCCCGGGCGCGCGCATCGGGGTGATGGCCCGGGGCAATCCCAGGCACTGGAACGACCGCCACCGCTCCCTGCCGCCGGAGCTCGGGGCCGAGCTCATGGCGCTGCCTGGCGCCATCGGCCTGGAGCCGCAGAACACCGGCGCCGCGGATCTGCACGACACCGCCGCCATCATCGCCGGCCTGGACCTGGTGATCTCCGTGGACACCGCCGTGGCCCACCTGGCCGGCGCGCTCGGCAAGCCCGTCTGGCTGCTGCTGCCGGCGATCGGGACCGACTGGCGCTGGGGGCGCGAAGGCGCGGGCTCGGCCTGGTATCCCTCCGCCCGGCTGTTCCGCCAGCCGGCGCCCGGCGACTGGGCGAGCTTGATCGCCCAGGTGACAGCGCTGTCGCCGACGGCGTCAAGAGGCTAGAAGCCCCCATGCCCAAGCTTCGCCAGAAGGTCTGGATCACCCGCGCCGAGCCCGGAGCCTCGGCGACCGCCGAACGTGTGCAGGCGCTGGGCTACCAGGCGGTGGTCGCGCCGCTGCTGACCCTGCAGCCCCTGACGGGGGTCCGCGTCGACCTCTCGGGGGTTGCCGCGCTCGCCTTCACCAGCGCCAATGGGGTGCGCGCCTTCGCCGATATCTGCGGGGAGCGGTCGCTGCGGGTGTTCGCAGTGGGGGTCGCCACCGCCCAGGCGGCGCGCAAGGCCGGCTTCCGCGCCGTGCTCTCCGCGGACGGGGATGTCGGCGCGCTGGTGAACGGCATCGCCTCGCGCCGCAAGGAGCTGATCGGGACGGTGCTGCATCCCGGCGCCCTGGAGGTGGCCGGCGACCTCGTGGGCGGCCTGGAGGCGCAGGGCGTGCCCGCCAGGACCCTGGCGCTCTATGAGAGCGTGCCGGCGACCGTCGACGACCCGCAGGCGCTGGTCGCCAGCGACGCGGTGCTGCTGCATTCGCCCAAGGCCGCCACGGTGCTGGCGGGCGTCCTGAGGGCCAACCCGGCGCCCGGCCTGCGGGCGCTGGGCCTGTCGCGGGCGGTGCTGAAGCCGCTGGGCCGCCTGCCCCTGGCCGAGCGCGCCTATCCGCCGTTCCCTCTCGAAGCCGGGCTACTGAATCTGTTACACCGGTAGTCATGACGACGCCTTCAGATCCTGACGGCCTGCCCAAGGATCCCTCCGACTACCGGCCGCGGCGGATACTCTCACCCACCTTCTGGGCGATGATCGCGTTTGGCGTGCTCTGCGTGCTGGCCGGCGTGGCGGTGGCCACCTGGGCGCCGAAGCTCATGCCCAAGGCCAGGCCAGGGGCGGCCGTCCAGGCCACCGCCGCGGAGCAGGCCCTGGTCACCGTCCCTCCCGAGCCTGCGCCCCTCGCCTTGCCCGCAGCGGCGGCGGCCGACATCGGCGAAGTGGAGCGGCTCAGCGCCCGGGTCGCGGCCCTGGAGACGCACGAAGCCCGGGTGAACGCGGCCGCCGCGGCCGCCCTGGCCGCCGCCGCCCTCATGGAGGTCTCGCAGAGTTCGCGCCCCTTCTCCGCCGAGCTCGCGGCGCTGAAGGCCGCCGCGCCGGGATCGCCGGAGCTGGCCGCGCTCACCCGGCTGGCGGAGACCGGCGCCCCCAGCCGCGCGGCCCTGGCGGCCAGTTTCCCCGACTACGCCGCCCGCGCCGCCGTCGCCAACCGTACGCCGGGCGAGGACGCCGGGCTGGGCCAGCGGATCGCCTACGGCCTGATGCGCGTGGTCACCGTGCGCCGCGTCGGCGACGTGGCCGGCGAGGGCCCCGACGCCCGCCTGGCCCGCGCCGAGCGGCTGGTGGAGGCCGGCGACATCGACGCAGCCCTGCGCGCCCTCGACACGCTGCCGCCCCCTGCGCGCGAGGCCATGGCGCCCTGGCGGACGCTGGCCGAGCGGCGGGCCGAGATCGACCGCGTCGCCTCCATCCTGCGCGGCCGGGCCCTGCAGACCCTGACCGCCGCGGGCCTGGAGGGCGTATGATCCGCGCTGCGCTGGCCATCCTGCTGATCGCCGCGGCCGTGGTGGCCGGGCTGGCGCTGGCCGGCGACGCCGGCGCCGCCAGCGTGGTCTGGCTGGGCTGGCGGCTGGACATGACCGCGGCCACGGCGGTGCTGATCACCCTGATCCTGTCGCTGGTCACCACCATCGGCTGGCGGACCTTGCTGTGGGTGCTCGAGGCGCCCAAGCGGGCCGCGCGGGTGCGCATCGAGGCCCGCCGACGGCAGGCCAGCGAGGTTCTCACCAACGGCTTCCTGGCCGCCGCGGCCGGCGACGGGTCCGAGGCCCGCCGGCTGGCCAGGAAGGCCGAGACCCTGGCCACCGAGACGCCCGGCCTGGTCCGGGTCCTGGCCGCCCAGGCCGCCGAGGCCGCCGGCGACACCGCCGCAGCCCAGGCCGCCTATACCGCCATGCTCAGCTTCCCGGAGATGCGGCTGGCCGGCCACAAGGGGCTGATGGCGCTGGCGGCCGGCCGCGGCGACCGCGAGGCCGCGCTGGGCCACGCGGAGGCGGCCTATGGCGCCGCCCGTCCGACCCGCTGGGCCTGGCGCGCCCTGCTGGAGGCCCGGCTGGAGGCCGCCGACTGGCCCGGCGCCCTGGAGCTGGTGCGCACGGCCCTGGCCCGCAAGATCGTGCCGCCGGTGATGGCGGAGCGGGCGCGGGCCGCCCTGCTCGCCGCCTCCGCCGCCCAGCTGGAACACGCCGCCGAGCCCAGGGGCCGTAACCTCGCCCTGGACCAGGCCGTGGAGGCCGCCAAGCTGCAGCCTGGCTTCGCGCCCGGCGTGGTGATGGCCGCGCGCCTGCTGGCCATCGACGGCAAGGCGGGCCGGGCGGCGAGCACCATCGAACAGGCCTGGAAGGCCGCGCCGCACCCCGCGCTCTGGCTGGCCTATCGCGACCTGAAGACCGCCGAGACGCCGAAGGCGCGCGCCGCGCGGCTGGCCGGGCTGGCGGCCATCAATCCGCAGCATCGGGAGAGCCGCATCCTGCATGTGGAGCAGCTGCTGATCGCGGGAGACCCCGCTGGCGCCAGGGATGCGGCGCTGGCCCTGGACGGCGAACCGGAGAGCGCCCGCATCGCCGGGCTGATGGCCCGCGTCGCCTACGCCGGCGGCGGCGCCGACGAGGCGCGCATGTGGATGGCCCGCGGCCTGGCCGCCCCCCACGAGCCGGACTGGTCCGATCTCGATCCCGAGGGCCGCGCCTTCGCCTACCACGCCCAGGACTGGGCACGGCTGGTGACCACCTTCGCCGAGACCGGGGAGCTGATCCATCCGCGCTTCGAGCGTCGCGAGCGGTCGCTGAGCGAGCTTCCGGAGCTGCCCCTGCCCTACCCCGACGCCGGCGCCTTCATGCCCGGCGATGGCGCCGAGCCGGTGCTCTACCCCGACGCGCCCGAGGAGTACGGCGGCGAGGATGTGCAGCCGCCGCCGCTCGCGCCGCCGCCGCCGCGCCGCTCCCAGGGCCGCCGGCGCCTGGTCGGCGGTCCCCGGGCCGCGAAGTAGCCAGGCTCAGAACGGCAGCGGCTGGCCCAGGCCCAGTTCGCGGGCCTTCTTCAGGACATAGGCGCTGCAGGCGACATCCTCGACGCCGACGCCCTGGCTCTCGAACAGGGTGACGGCCGCCGGCGAGGGCCTGCCCGCGACCTTGCCGCTCACCACCTCGTGCAACTCCACCGCCTGGCTCCATCGGAATGCGCCGCGCTCGGCGGCCCATCGCAGCTCGCCGCACTCGATGCGAGCCTGGCGCAGGTCGTCCACGGCAATGACGGCGGCGCGGGTGATAGTGGTCTCGTCGATCTCGCGGCGGAGCCAGCTGTTGTTGCCGGCCGCCGAGATGTGGGCGCCCGGCTCCAGCAGGGCGCCGTCGAACACCGGCTCGGCCGACTTGGTGACGGTCACCACCACCTGCGATCCCACGACCGCATCGGCGCTGGACCCGACCGGCCTGACCTCGACGCCGAGCCGGGCCTCCATCTCCTGGGCGAACATGGCGCGTCTCTCCGCGGCCCGGCTGAATACCTTGACCAGCTTCACTGGCCGCACGGCGCAGACCGCCTCGATCTGGGTGCGCGCCTGCCGGCCGGCCCCGATCAGGCCGACCACCGAAGCATCGGGCGCCGACATGTATTTGACCGCCACGCCGGTGGCGGCGCCGGTGCGGATCCAGGCCATTACCCCGGGCTCCAGCACCGCCTCCAGCGCGCCGCCGGCCGTCTCGTAGAGCAGCGTAAGGCTGGAGCCGTGGCGCACCGCATGGGCCCCCGACCCCAGCGCGATCCCGCCCATGACGGCGAAGGTCGTGGTGGGCGAGTGGAAGCGCTGGCGCGGCATGTTCTCCACCAGGCCCGCCGCCTGTTGGCGGAAGAGATCTTCCAGCACGGCGATGCACTCGCCCATGGGCAGCAGCTTGCCGACGTCGTCGTTGCTCAGGAAAATCGCCATGCCTGCCCCTGTAAGCGCATCCGCGTCATCTAGCATGGCCCCCGCCGGGCGGAGATTTTTAGGCAGCCCTGGACGGCGCCGCCTTGAGAACAAGCACAGGTCGTTTCAACGCCCCCGCACCGAGGCTTGGGGTGGACGATCCATGTCCGGCCCCGCAGATCGGGCGAGGTTCTTCAGGACGAAGCAGGGGTTGCGGGGCGATGGGCAGGTTCGTGGGTGTTTCCTTGGCGCTGGCTATCGCCATGACGGGGGGACCACCAGCCGCGGCGCAGCAGGACATCGAGGCCCTGAAGGCACAGGCCATCGCCTATGTCGACGGCAAGGCGAAGCTCAACCAGGAAATCATCGACACCCTCTTCAGCTTCGCAGAGCCGGCCTTCGAGGAGGAGGAGACCGGCCGCTACCTGACCAAGATCCTCAAGGACGAGGGGTTCACCATCCAGTTGGGCGTCGGCGGCATGCCCACCGCCTGGGTCGCCACCTGGACCAACGGGACCGGCGGTCCGGGGCTATCCTTCATCTCCGACGTCGATGGCCTGCGCGGCGTCTCGCAGAAGCCGGGCGTGCTCGCCAATGAGCCCCTGGTGGAGGGCGGCGACGGGCATGGCGAAGGCCACAACACCGGCATGGCCGTGAGCATCCTGGGCGCCCTGGCCACCAAGAAGATCATGCAGGAACAGGGGATCGCCGGGACGCTGCAGATCTGGCCCGGCATCGCCGAGGAGGTGCTGGGGGCTAAGGCGTTCTACGTCCGCGCGGGCGTCTTCAAGGGGATCGACGTGGTGCTGGCCAACCACGTCGGTCGGGACCTGATGTCCGTGTGGGGCCAGGAGGGAAGCCTGGGCCTTATTTCCATGGAGTACCGGTTCAAGGGGACAACGGCTCACGCCGCGGGCGATCCCTGGGACGGCCGCAGCGCGCTGGACGCCGTGGAGCTCATGAACGCGGGCTGGAACTACCGGCGCGAGCACCTGCGCCCCGAACAGCGCTCGCACTATGTGATCACCCAGGGCGGCGACCAGCCGAACGTCGTCCCCGGCGAGGCGACGGTCTGGTACTATTTCCGCAACGTCGATGCGAAGTCCGTCGATGAGATGCGCCAGATCGCCGACCGGATCGCCACCGGCGCCTCCCAGATGACCGACACCAGCTGGAGCCGCCGGATCCTCGGCTCGGCCTGGCCCCGGCACAACAACAAGGTCATCGGCGAGGTCTACGACGCCAACATCGTCCGCGTGGGCATGCCCCAGTGGAGCGCGGACGACCAGGCCTACGCCAAGGCGGTGCAGACGGCGTTGGGCGCCCCCGTCCTCGGCCTGAAGACCGAGGTCACGGAGATGGCCAAGCCGGGCCGTCCGGGCGGATCGGGCTCCGACGACATCGGCACCGTGATGTGGACCCTGCCCACCGCCCGGCTCTACTATCCGGCGAACATCCAGGGCCTGAAGGGCCACAGCTGGGAGGCCGCCCTGGCCTCGGCCACCCCGATCGCCCACAAGGGCGCGCTGGCCGGAGCCAAGGTCACGGCGCTGACCGCCATCGACTTCCTGCTGAAGCCGGACCTGATCGCCCAGGCCAAGGCCTATTTCACCGACGTCCAGACCAAGGACATCAAGTACTATCCGCTCGAGGACCCCACGGACGTCCCGGCGATCTGGGTGAACGCGGAGGCCGACACCCGCAACCGGCCCCAGCAGCGGAAATTCTACTACGACGCCAAGAAATACCGGACCTATCTCGACCAGCTGGGCGTCAAATACCCTGTCCTGACGAAGTAGGCTCACCCGGCTTGGCGAACGGCGGCCTTACCGCTAAATAGGCGCACCCTGCGGCTGGCCTCCCAGCCGGAACCGGGGCCGCCTTAGCTCAGCCGGTAGAGCGACGCATTCGTAATGCGTAGGTCAGGTGTTCGAGTCACCTAGGCGGCACCACCCTCACCTCGGCGGCGCGCGCGGCATCGGCATGATCACGCCGACCTCCTTGGCGTAGGCTTCGTAGGCCTTCAGGAGTTCGGCCTTGCGGGCCGGCTCCTTCGCGGACAGGTCCACGGTCTCGCCGGGGTCCTGTGCGATGTTGAACAGCCGCCAGGTCTCGTCGCCGACGTCGATGAGTTTCCAGTCGCCCTGGCGCAGGGCGCGCTCGCTGAACAGGTGGGCGCCCACCGGCTGGTCGGCCGGATAGATCCGCGCCGCCTGGCCAGTTAGGTAGGGCATCCAGCTACGCCCGCGGATCGGCTGCACCGGCAGCTTGCCGGGCTTGTCCGTCTTCGGCGCACCGGCCAGGTCGAGCATGGTCGGCGTGATGTCCATGACGCTGGCGAAGGTCGGGTCGATGGCGCCCGCCCTGCCCAGACCTTTGCCCGTGACGAAGGAGACGACCCGCGTGCCGCCCTCACTCACCGAGGCCTTGTAGAGCCACGACGGGGCGGTCGATGCCCCGGCCCAGCCCGGGCCATAGGCCGGGAAGGTGTTGGGGCCGCCCATGGCTTCGAACCGGGTGTCCGACCGCGCCAAGCGCGCGCGCATGGTGGCGCCGGGGGAGGTCTCGGAATCCACCGCCTCGGCGCCATTGTCGGCCAGGAAGAAGATCACGGTGTCGTCGTACTCGCCGGTCTCCTTCAGCGCCGCGATCACCCGGCCGACATTCATGTCCAGGCGATCGACCATGGCCGCGTAGATCTCCATCCGCCGCGTCAGGGACGCCTTCTGCTCGCCCGACAGGGTCTCCCAACGGGGCCCCTTGGCCATGGGGTGCGGCAGGGTCTTCGCGTCGAGCAGGCCCAACTCCACCTGCCGCTTCAGGCGCCGCTCGCGCAGCAGGTCGTAGCCCTCGTCGTAGCGGCCCTTGTATTTGGCGATGGTCTCGGCCGGCGCCTGCAGCGGGTAGTGCGGGGCGGTGAACGGCAGGTAGGCGAAGAACGGCTTCCGCCCGTCTCGGCCCTCTCGGGTCGACTTGATCTGGGCGATCAGCTCGGTGGCGAACGCGTCGGAGGAATAGAAATCCGCCGGCAGGCTGGTGAGGGTCACCCCGTTGCGGCGATAGGTGGCTCCCGACACGGAATCGCCCAGCGTGGGACTGGTCACCAGGTAGCCGCCGAAGTGGTCGTGCGAAGCCTGCACCATGACGAAGCTGTGCTGGAAGCCGCGCTTCGACGGGTCCTGGTCCGGCGTGACACCCAGGTGCCATTTGCCGGAGTACAGCGTCCGATAGCCGGCGGCGGACAGCCGCTCCGCCACGGTCTTCACGTCGGAACGCAGATAGCCCTCATAGCCGGGCTGTCCGCGCTGATTGGCGGCCACCAGCTCCGCCATGGTCCCGAAGCCGGCGGTATGGTTGTCGGCGCCGGTCAGCAGCATAGAACGCGTCGGCGAACAGGTCGGCGCGGTGTGGAAGCCGGTGAGCCGCACCCCGGCCGTCGCCAGAGCGTCGAGGTTCGGGGTTTCGATCTCCCCCCCGAAGGCGCCGATGTCGGAGAAGCCGAGGTCGTCGGCGACGATCACCAGGAAGTTGGGACGCTTCGGCGGCTCCGCGGCCCGGGCCGCGCCTGGCCCAACGCAAAGCGCCATCGCCGAAAGGATAAGCGCCAGCGGACTCCAGCCATACCTGCGCGCACCGGATTTGCCTGAGCCCTGCATCTCGCACCCCCCAATCCATGACCATCGACGGGCGGCGTTCTGGGATCGTGCGATCCCCGCCGCCTCGTCCCCCGCGCCGATGGTTTTCCAGCGGTCCGCATCAAGGTGACATCGCGCGCCGCTCGAAGTCCAATTCGAAAGCGCCGGTCTCTCATAACGGCCGCAAATAGATCGCCGCCGGCCATTTATCTCCAATTCTTATGAGAGGCGAAAAATTCGAATTAGCCTTCGCCTGCCGTTTGGTGTCGTCTCACCTGTGCTGGACCCGAGACGGTCCAGACGACGCATCTTTGAAGCGTTCCCGACCGTCAACGTACGGTCGAATCATTGGGGGGGTGTCATGCGCCACAGAGTGTTCCTGAACACGGCGGCCGGCGTGATGGCGATCGGCTCCGCCGCCTTGGCCCAGCCCGCTTCGGAGACCGAGGTCGGAGAGGTGGTGATCACCGGTTCTCGCATCGTCCGCGATGGCTATGAGGCGCCGACGCCGGTCACCGTGGCCACGGCCCAGGCCCTGAAGGCCGCGGCCCCTGGCAACCTCGCCGATGGCCTCAACCAGCTTCCCCAGTTCGGCGGTTCGATCGGACCGACCCGCCAGATCTACACCAACGTCACCGGCGCCAACCGCAGCGGCAACTTCCTGGCCCTTCGCAACCTCGGTCCCAGCCCGTCGGTATCCGCGGGCCGCACCCTCACCATGATGGATGGGCGCAGGCTGCCGCCGACCACCTTCCAGGGTCTGGTGGACGCCGGCTCGATCCCGGAGTTGCTGGTCCAGCGGGTCGATGTGGTGACCGGCGGGGTCTCTGCGGTCTACGGCTCGGACGCCGTCGCCGGGGTCGTGAACTTCATCCTCGACAGCAGGTTCACCGGCGTGAAGGCCGAGGCCCAGGCGGGCTTCTCCAACTATAACGCCAGCGGGTTCTCCTACATCCCGGGCAAGCCGGGCCCCGGCAAGGACGGCGGGAAGAGCACGATCAGCGACGGCAAGTCCTATAAGATCGGCGGCGCATTCGGCGCGCCCCTGTTGGACGGTCGCGGACACGTGCTGGCCAGCTTCGAGCGGACCAATCAGGATCCGGTCAGGCGCGTGGACCGGCCCTATGGAACGGAAGGATGGGCGTTCGTCGGCAAGGCGGGCGCCGGACCGGCCGGCGCCGCGGCCAATCCCTTCTTCCTGTCGCGCAACGTCGTCCAGAACGTCAGCACCTACACCGGCAAGTTCACGGCGGGCCCGGCGGGCATCATCAACACCCTCGTCTCCGCCGACGGCAGGACCGTCCGCCCCTGGGACGACGGCGCGCTCACGGGCGTTGCGGGGATATCGATCGGCGGCTCAGGTGACCCCAATCCGGTGACGTTGGCCCAGACCGGGGGCCTCAGGAACGACCAGGCTTTCGGCCAGGTCAGCTATGACCTCACCGAAGACGTCGCCGGTTCGGTGAACGCCACCTATTCACACAGCATCGGGAACATCGCCTCGGCCGGCGCCCAGATCTCCGGGATCCAGATGTTCAACGGCAACCCCTTCCTGCCGGCGGCGATCCAGCAGGTGATGACCGCGACCAACACGGCGAGCACGCCGTTCACCAAGCGGATGATCGACACCTATCCGATCGATGTGCGCGAAGCGAACAGCTCGCTCACCCTGACGGCGGACCTGAAGGGCAAGTTCGCCGACAAGTGGTCGTTCGAGGGCTACTATTCGTACGGCCGCACCCACAACAACTACTCGTCCATGCAGACCGAGAACAGCAAGTGGTACGCGGCCCTGGACGCGGTGCGCGATCCGGCCACGGGCAACACAGTCTGTCGCATCACGCTCACCAATCCGACGGTCAAGCCGGGGTGCGTGCCCTACAACCCCTTCGGCCTGGACAACGCCAGCGACGCGGCCAAGGCCTATATCGAGAGCGAATCCGCCTATGAGGCCACCCATACCACCCACATCGTCAACGCCAGCGTCTCGGGCGAGCTGTTCTCCACCTGGGCGGGGCCGATCGGGGTCTCGGTGGGCGCCGAATACCGCAAACTGCGGCTTGACCTGAACAGCAACTCCGATCCGTTCGAACCCCTGGACTACACCGGGATTCGCGGACTGCCGGCGACCCTGCCGCCCAGGTTCCTCAACACCAACCAGGGCGAGGCCCACGGCGGCACCAACGTCAAGGAGGTGTTCGGCGAAATCGCCGTTCCGCTGGCAAGAGATATGCCTTGGGCGAAGAGCCTGGAGGTTTCCGGCGCGGCGCGGCGCACCGACTATGCGCTCAGCGGTCCGGTCACCACCTGGAAGGGCGGGTTAAACTATGAGCCGTTCGAATCCCTGAGGTTCCGCGGCGCCATATCGCGGGACATCCGCGCGCCGACCCTGTTCGAGCTCTTCGCCACCGAATCGATCACCCGGGCGTCCACCCTCGATCCCTTCACCAACACCAGCGGGATCATTCCCGAGGGCCGGGGCGGCAACGCCAACCTGCAGCCCGAGATCGGCAAGACCAAGACCCTGGGGGTTGTCTATCGGCCCGAATGGGCCCCGCGTTTCGGAGTTTCGGTCGACTACTACGACATCCGGATCGCCGGCGCCGTGGGCACCCAGACCACACCGCAGATCCTGGCCGACTGTCTTGCCAGCAACGGCGCGGCCGCGGTCTGCAGCCTGATCGAGCGTCCGTTCCCCCTGACCAATCGCACGCCGGCGAACTTCCTGACCAAGGTCCGTCTGGTTCCGCTGAACCTGGCGTTCATCGAGACCAAGGGCGTGGATTTCGACGCCAACTACAGCTTCGACCTCAGCACCCTGGTCGAGGGCAGGGTCGCGTTGCGCGCGGTGGTCAACTACGTGGACAGCTTTAAGACCCAGCTCACCGCCACATCCCCCGTCAACGAGGTGTCCGGCTGCACCTGCGTGTCGACCGGAGGGGCGCTGCCGAAATGGAAGGCGCTGGTCAGCGCCAACTACACCCACGAGGGCTTCGGCTGGCTGGTACAGGCCCGCTATATCGACAAGCTCAGGCTGGGCCCACAGGTCTATGTCCCGGACCACCTTCCGGCCTACACCTACTTCGACACCACGTTTAAGTACGACACCAAGTTCTCCGGCGTGAACACTCAGTTTTTCTTCACGGTCAACAACCTGTTCAACAAGATCTATCCGATCTGGACGGATCCAACGGCGACTCCGGGCGGCGGCGGGCCGACCCTCTCCAGTATCTACGACGTGATGCTCCGCTACTACACGGTGGGCGTCAGGGCTCAGTTCTAGAGCCTGTTTGGTTCGAATGGGATCGAGAACCCGGTCTGGGGAGTTCGTGCGGGGATAGGCGTTCAAGACGCCTCCTCCGCGGCTTTGTCACGCCTTGGCGCGGGCCGGGCGGCGGCGCTGGGCGCGCACAGCGGCGCCGGCCATGCCGACGCCCAGGATCATCATCGCCCAGGTGGCGGGCTCGGGAACCGCGAGGCTGTCTACGACCGAGACGCGCAGGGTGGCCTGCTGGTCGTCCAGGATGATGGAGTTGTGGAGGCCGGGCGCCGTCAGCGCGCCGGGAGCGAACAGGTAGGTGTACTGGTTGCTGACGTCCGAGAACCAAAGCTCGATGGCGGCCAGCCCAGTGCCTTCGTAGTCGGTGAACAGCTTGGCCATCGAGCAGTCGACCGTGTCCGGGCCCAGGGTGGTCACGCAGTGCGGCAGGTTCACCCCGTTGATGACGACGGCGCCCACGGGCCCCGGCATCTCGATGAAGCCGGTGAATGAGCCGCTGAACTGGTTGTCGAAGGACGACAGGGTGTTGAAGTCGTAACGCAGCCAGGTGGCCGCCTGGGCCGCCTGGCCGGCGAGGAATGTGAGCGCCGCAATGGTCGCGGCGATAGCCAGCCTACGCATTGGGCCTCTCCATCGATCGCCGCTTATCAGGGTGAAGGATACGATGGGTCAACCACATGTATCCTCACAGGCGAGCGCGTTACGCCCCTGAGAACGCCCGCTTCCTCTCGCTGCGGGCGCTGTTCTGCCGCGACGAGTCGCGGCCGATCAGGGGTAGTGACGGGCCGCGTAGCGCATGCCCGCCAGGCTGTGCAGGCCCGCCCAGGCGGACACCGCCATGCCGATGGTCAGGGCGATATGGAGCTGTCCCCCGAAGCCGTCGCTGATCATGCCCACGAAGAACGGTCCGAAGCCCGCGCCAACCGCCGCCAGGATCTGCGCTAAGGCGATCACCGCGCCGCGCATGGCCGGCGGAGTGATCCCGGTGAGCACGGTGTAGGTGGGCGCCATCCACGCGCCGGCGCAGAGGCCCGTCGCCAGCGCCATGGCGACGGCCAGCCACGCCGTGGGAGCCAGGGTGAAGGCGATCCCGATCGGGGCCATGGCCAGCATGGCGATCGTCGCCACATAGCCCGCGCGATGGGGCTTCTTGCGCGCGAACCAGTCGGCGATGAATCCCGAGGCGAACGCCGACATGGCCTGCAGCACCCCATGGCCCAGCGCGCCCACGACGCCCACTTCCTTGAGGTCGAAACCGTGGGTGCGCATGAAGTAGGACGCCTGCCAGGTCGCGAAGCTGCCGTTCACGCCGGATGCCAGCATGCCGCTGATCGCGATGTTGAGGACAGCGGGCGTGGAGACCACGAACGCCACCACCACGCCTAACGGCGGCGCCTTGGCCGGGCTCGCCACGCCATCGGCGCCGCCACGGCGGGGCTCGCGCAAGGTGAGCAGGCAGAGCAGCGCCAGCAGCAGTCCTGGAACCCCCGCGAAGAAGAAGGTGGCGCGCCAGCCGTACTCGGCGGCGATGTAGCCGCCTCCGGCGAAGGCCAGGAAGCCGCCCAGGCCGGTGGCCACATAGAAGATGCCTATGGCCGAGCCCCGGCGTTCCTTGGGCACGATGTCGGAGATCAGGGCCATGGAGGTCGGATGCCCGCCGGCCTCCGCCGCGCCCACGCCCATCCTGGCGGCGATCAGCCCGCCGATCCCGGTGGCGAAGCCCGCGAGCGCCGTGAGGCTCCCCCAGCAGGCCACCAGGATCGCCAGCAGGCGGACCCGGCGGGTGCGGTCGATCAACAGTCCCACCGGCAACATCGCGAGCACAAAGGCCAGGGTATAGAAGAGTGTGATCGCCCCCATCTGGGTGTCGGTAGCCCCGAACTCCTCGCGGATCGGCTCGGTCACCACGCCGACGATCTGCCGGTCCACCGAATGGCACGCATAGATCAGCAGCATCAGGATCAGGGCGTAGTACTGCGCCTTCTTGCTGGCGTAGAAGGTGTCGGCGTCCTCGCCGCCACGGTGCTTGGCTTCGGCTTCGGTCATTTGGTGGCCCCGTTGTACCGCGCCGCGTAGCGCACGCCCGCCAGGCTGTGAAGGCCGGCCCAAGCGGCGACGGCCATGCCGATGCTGAGCGCGATGTAGAGTTGGCCGCCCAAAGCATCGCTGATCACCCCGGTCACGAAGGGACCGAAGCCGGCCCCTATGGCGGCCATGATCTGCACCAGGGCGATGGCCGAACCGCGCATGTTGGGTCGGGTGATCGACAGCAGCAGGGTGAAGGTGGGCGCCATCCATGCGCCCGCGAAGATGCCCGTGGCCAGCGCCATGGCCACCGCCACCATCGGGTCGGAGGCCAGGGTGAAGGCGACCCCCAGGGGCGCGATCATCAGCATGGCGATGGTGGCCGCATAGCCTGAGCGGTTGGCGCGCTTGCGGGCGAACCAGTCGGCGGCGAAGCCGGAGGCGAAGGCGCCGATCGCCTGCGCGACGCCGTGGCCCAGGGCGCCGACGATGCCGACCTCCTTCAGGTCGAAGCCATGGGTGCGCATGAAATAGGACGCCTGCCAGGTGCCGAAGTTGACGTTCACCGAGGACGCCAGCATGACGCTAAGCCCGAGGTTCAGGGCCGCCGGCGTGCCCAGGACGAATTTCACGGTCGTCATGAACGGCGGCGCCTTTTCCGCTGTGACGTCGGTGCCATGCTCGGTTGCGCCGCGCCGTGGCTCGCGCAGGGTGAA